>CAZFPD010000146.1:981-1534 GCA_964521035.1 uncultured Candidatus Peribacteria bacterium | reverse complement strand
AGATTGAGTTCCATCTCTGTAGTAGTACTGCTTTTGACATTTGCCCCTACCCACTGATTCATAAACAACCTCCAACTTTGATATGAAGCACAGGCATAACTGAATTGAGCTTGCACCGCTTCAAGCTTTGGAATTTTAAAATTTTTATTTAATGGCTTTGCTTTTTCAAGCTTACTCAACAATGCTTGTAATCCCTGCAATTTTTTAGACTCACTCATCGTTTGTATTTTTTTCATATTTAGGGTTAAATATTCCTGAGAAAAAACTTAAACCTAATAAATTATAACATCTCGCCTTAATACCTTGCAAGCCGGGCCTGCAAACTTTTGACTGCTTGGAATTCTTGCAGTAAAATACAAATACTTTAAGCATGAGTATGCAAAAATCCTGCTGATTGGTAACGGTCCTTTAGATCCAAATGTAAAGAGAACCATAATGATACCCAAGAAATCTTCGGATTATAGGCATCCAATCTTGTGATTAAAAATAAACACTGCTATCAGTGTTGGCAACCAACGGTATCTAGTTTAAGTTTAGCATTCAGAAAGCTCAA
>CAZFPD010000146.1:0-971 GCA_964521035.1 uncultured Candidatus Peribacteria bacterium | reverse complement strand
AGCCTCTAAGGCTTTTTTAAACTCTTCTAAAGTTGGCTTCCATGAGGAGACAACATCAAATCGAGTAGCTTTTTTAATCAATTTATCGCCAATGTATCTTGCTTTGTCTAAAATATAATAACCGCGTACTGTATTCTCGACATATTCTAATTGAACTTTAAGGTCTTTATCGGTATTATTTGGTTTAAAATCTTCTTTTTGAAAGCCTAATTGCTGCAAAGGACCAAAACTCATATTTTCGACTGGTTTACTTAAATAGGAATTTATCATGGCTTCTTTAGCTGTGAAATCTCGGATAGGCATTGCGACTAACAGTAAGGCATTATGCTCAACTAAAGGTTTTAGGTGTTGATTAATCTGTTTTCTTGCAAAGTTTCCATAAGTTCCTCCCAGTAACATATAAATATCTCTTTGATTTGGATTATTTCTTAATGGAAAGCGGGAATTTAAGTTTTCAAAATCTAGGAGCGTTGGATGGATTGGATAATCACTATCTTTATGAACTTCTAATACTTGTGCAATTTCAATAGTTTGAATATCCACCGGATAATAAGCTGCAACACTTTCTTTGCCTAAAGTTGCTATGAATTGTTTTGCTTTGGTCCCATCACCACTGCCTAAATCAATAATATTATATTTCTCTTGTTTGGTCTTGAAAGATTGAATCACCCTGGGAAATAAAGAGGTCTCTGGAGAGTGCATCTTACTTTTATACTTTTCTGAAGAATAAAGCGACAAGTATGCTTTTGTACCTAAATAATTTAAGTACCAAAATTTAGAATTAGTCAAATTATAATTCATAGAATCTTTTTGCTGTAAAAAGACATCCTTAATTTCTTTAATATTGGAAACCTTGGATTGAGGGAATAAATTGGTATAAAGATTTTCTTTTAAAATTCCAACTTTATATTGCTTAAATATTTTTAAATATTTTTCGGTTAAAACCTCTTTGTTTTTTAACACAATTTCGA
>CAZFPD010000145.1:0-1545 GCA_964521035.1 uncultured Candidatus Peribacteria bacterium | reverse complement strand
AACCCTAGTATAGTAATTTTTCTTTTTAATCACCACAGGATCATATACATCAACCGAAGCCGATGGATAATAAGAGGTAATTTGCTTCTCGAGCAGATCCTTATATTCATAAAAGGTGGAAACCCTAAACTCAATCTGCGAATTCTGACAAACTATATCAAAATTAACGATATCCAATCCAAATAGCCAAACCCGAAACTTATTGCCTAAATCCAACTCCCCTATCTCATGCAAAGACCTATATAGCTGACTCATAATACCTATCTTTTCGTGAAAATCCTTTTCTACTTCCTCCTGTCTATCCTTTTGACTATCATTTCTCGGCAACATTATGGTATATCTGACTATTTGATTCTTCTTGAGCTTAGCCATGTAATGGTGCAAAACTGATCGCAAGGCCTTCCATAAAAAATACATAAGCAGCAAAGTCCCTACACCCACAAGCAGCAAAACAAAAATACGATTCATAAGCAAATTTAAACAAAACAATTATATCACAAACTCCATTCATTCAAAACTATGTACAAAAACCAAACCACAAGCCCATTTCCTGGCAAGCCTCTCAGCCATAAAAAGCCATAATCAAAAACAAGCCCCTCCTTGCAAACTCAGGAAGAATATGTTAAAATAATAAGAATATAATAAATTTAAATTAAAACTCCCAAAATATGGGTAAATTAATTAGCAAAGTCAAAAAAAACACAAGTAAATTATTTTTACTAACTTGTGTAATTACAGCTATCTTTAGCTTAGTTGTAAAACTTCCAAACAGTATTGCAGCCGACTGTTCCAACAATGGTTCAAACAGCATATGTACAAGCCTAGAAGCGGACATTGAAGGTGCTTCAGACGGCGAAACCATTACAATTCCCTATAACGCATCAAACACAACTTATGACCTGAATCTCACAAGTAACTTAAATATTCCAGCTGGAGTAACGGTAACTTGTACTAAAAACGGCGGTCAACCTGCTACTACTTTAGACGTAGATGGAGAAATCATCTTAAACGGTAGTACAACCATTCAAGGTTGTATTTTAAAAAGAGCAGATGAAGGATCTTTATTACAAGTTAATGGTACGGAAGTAACTATTACAGACAATACAATCCAAGCTCTAAATGAAAACTCAAGCAACCACGTAATTTACGACAGCTCAGAAAGCGATCTTTCTGACCTTACTGTTTCAGACAATACAATTACTAACCTTGGAGGCGTAATTCCTGAAGCCATAGATTTAAGTGATAACAGTAGTAGCTCAGGAAATCCAGTAACCATTTCTGGCAATACCTTTGAATTCAACTTTAGCAAATTATTAGTTAACGATATTGAATATTTAGTTTTTCAAAACAATACCGTTCACAACTCAACTACCAAAACCAGTTGTGATTCTAGCGGAACTAATTGTTTGAATGGAATCACTAGTGTTGGTATCTATACAAACGCAACTAACAATGGTGCCGGTAGTATTACAGGCAACACATTTAAATATTTACAATACGCTTACCAAGATGCAACAACAAATACCACCGACTATGACTTTAAGA
>CAZFPD010000144.1:483-1550 GCA_964521035.1 uncultured Candidatus Peribacteria bacterium | reverse complement strand
ACATTATCATTACAGTTGCAGTGTTAATTGGCTTAAATCCAATACTGGGAACCTTTGCTACAGTTTGGACGATCGTATCGGGCATTATCATGTTTTTTGTGTTTAGAAAGATGCAGCGCAAATCAGAAGAATATGAAATAGCCCGCAGTCAGCTGGATAGTAAAATATTTGATTTTATCAATAACATTTCCGTACTTAGAATCTTTAACAAGCTCAAGGCGCACCAGAAAGTTTTTGATAAGCGTACTAAAATCTTCGAAAAAAAAGCTGAAAAAGTTTGGACTTTAAGAGCAATGATCGAGGGAGGTGCCAAGTTAACACATAACCTCATGGCTGTTTTGTTTTTGTATTTTGCCATTCCTATGTACTTTGCAGGTAGCATTACGATTGGAGACATGCTCGTTTATGAATCTATTTTGGGGTATTTAGACTACTTGGTATGGGTTATGGTCAACTTTTTTATTGAATACGAGCGCAGTTTTGCACCTCTTAAAACCGCACAACAGCAGACTTTAGTAGCAAGGGAAGACCTGTTTGATACAAATTTTCAAAACCCAACTGATCTTGCCAGCGTTAATATCGATATAAAGCAATTATCTTTTAGTTATGGTTCAGAGTGTGTATTTAAAAATTTCGATTTAGAAATCCAAAAGGGTGAAAAAATAGGTTTAGTCGGTCTTTCTGGCTCTGGTAAAAGTACCTTGATACAAATTCTAACCGGGGTCTTACATATTGATAAAAATCAGGTATTCATTGATAATCAAGACATCGCACCTCTGGATAATCAAAGACTAAGAAGCTATTTTTCTGAAGTTCCCCAAGACACCAGCCTCTTTAACCGCACTTTAAGAGAAAATCTTGATTTAAGTGGGGCAAAGTCTGACAAGCAAATTATTCTTGCTTTAAAGCAAGCCCAGCTATATAAATTTTATAAAACTTTACCAAAAGGTCTAGACACTATGGTTGGAGAAAGGGGAGTTAAGCTTTCAGGCGGGCAAAGGCAACGAGTCGCTATTGCTAGGGCAATTTTGGTAGATGCTCCAGTGATCATTTTAGATGAGGCAACC
>CAZFPD010000144.1:0-473 GCA_964521035.1 uncultured Candidatus Peribacteria bacterium | reverse complement strand
CTCGGCCCTAGACTCAAACAGCGAAACTCAAGTCCAAGAAGCTATAGCGAGTCTCGTGAAGGATAAAACTTTAATTGCCGTTGCACATAGACTTTCAACTCTAAAAGAAATGGATCGGATTGTAGTTTTAGACAAGGGTAAAATTGTTGCCTCAGGTACGCACAGCCAATTATTGAGTTATGATAATCTTTACAAGGAATTTTGGGATCACCAAAAGGGTGGTTATATTTAAAACTTCATATGCAAAAAACTAATATATTTAAATTTTTCTTCCGCATTACAAAGTCCATGAATAAATGGAGTTTCACTGCATTCGCAATTGGGATTGCAGCCAATTTAGTAGCAGGTTTAAAAGGTTATTCTTTTAAATTATTTCTAGATGGCTTAACAGGCGGTAATCTTGAAGTTGCTATGACCAATTTTTGGATCCTAGCGGCCGTTTTATTAACTTACCCTGTGTTATCGATACTGTA
>CAZFPD010000143.1:0-1558 GCA_964521035.1 uncultured Candidatus Peribacteria bacterium | reverse complement strand
AGGTAGCCATTATGTGGTCCATCTCCAGCAATTACAAGTTTGAGCCCCAGCTTATTAAAGGCCCTGACAGCCACATCAATTTTCTTATATGATGTCAAAGTAGATGCTATCAAATAAAAATCCTTCTTATTATTCCAGCTCAATGAACTATTATCAAAACCACGAATTTCAACAGGCGGATAGAGCAGCTCTGCCGATCTCTTATAGTATTTCTGAATCCTACTTCTTACATTGTTTGAGTTTGCAATTACCACATCTGGTCGCTGGGCAGCCACAAAATCCCAAATCCGCTGTTTGTGCAAAATCAAACTAGCCAAAAACCCTTTGAGTCCAAACAAGTGATTCTCAATCTTATATTCATTTTTCCAATCCCAAATATAACGACAAGGGGAGTGGTAGTAACAAATTACTTTTGCATCAGTTCTGGAAATAACACCGTGTGCAAAAGAATTACTAGAACAGACAACTAGATCAAACTCACTCAAGTCAAAAGACTCAATCGCCCTGGGGTAAAAACCTGCCAGGAGCTTATTGAATTTATTCAAAAACTTGATTTTCCCAATCACACTTTGGGTTATCTTATAGTCACTTAGATATTTATTAACTTGTTTAATATCACAGTTCAGAAAAAAAATCTCCACTTGATAATCTTGCAGGCAGTTTAAAATTTCGAGAAGGGTTCTTTCAGCCCCGCCAAATTTATTAAAAAATTCATGCACAACTGCTATTTTTTTGCTCACAATACGAACTTATTTATCAGTAATATCATACATATTTGCGGCAATTAAACAAGTTTTATTTCGCAATTGATAGCCAAATAACACTTAGGTGTGGGTACTGCTCACTCAGCAGGTCTGTGATTGCCATCATAGTAGCCCCGGTAGTTATAACATCATCAACAATCACACATACATTATAGGAATTGAGATTGATAGAAGATTTTAGAAAAAATTTATTTTTGACATTTGCAACCCGCTCCTCACGAGAGAGCTTTACTTGCGTCTGAATGTTCTTTGCCCCAAGTAATCCAAAATATGGCAAATTCTTTTTTGTGGCAATGTTTTTCGCCACCTCATATGATGGGTTGTAGCCTTTCTGTTGATCAGTTTTGAAGTTGGAAGGTACAAAGGTAACAAAGCAGTCTCTCGGCAAATAAAGCTGATTAAACATAAATTTAGAAATCATATCGAATATATGCTTATTCAATTTATATTTCCCAAGTTCAATAAATTTCTTAACTTTTCGGTAGCTAGAAAAAGTAATTCTTAAGGTAGCATTTTTATAAATAACATTTTCTACTTGAGCATGTAAATTATCATGAAGAAATTCATGACATTTCAAGCAGTCTTGGATTGGCCTTGGGCCTTTGCAAATTTGACATTTACGGTCCATCATTAGTTCAATCATAAATTTAAAGTACATGATATATTCACACTTTAATTGAAGCTTGTAAATAAAATGTTAAAAAAATGTAAATTCAAACTACAGCACGGATCACCATGCTGTCAAATAAACATTTTAATTTCTTGTAAAAACACAAAACAAATGCTATAAAGTC
>CAZFPD010000142.1:0-1562 GCA_964521035.1 uncultured Candidatus Peribacteria bacterium | reverse complement strand
GTGCTTGCATAGATAAATGAAATTTAGATGCGATTGCCCTGCATGAGCAGACAACCTGAGCTGTTAAAAACCATCCAAGTCACAAATAAAATTTGGCTTTATCGAATTCGTCTTGATCTATAACATCTTTAAGTAAAATCAAAACCAGCCATTGCGGCCAACGAACGCCATCCCAACACATTAATACCTGTACGCAACTGGTCAGAATCTCCAGCATAGATAATATAGCCATTATCATCGCTCGATAGACTGGCGAAGTTACGCCATTTATTAAGACCCTTAAAGTAATCTTTCGTAACCGTTTGGCCAGATTTGACCTCAACAGGCGTAAGCTTGCCTGCATTATCAATAATAATATCGACCTCGTTACCCGTATTGTCCCGCCAGAAAAACAGATTGCTGGGCATTCCTTTATTAAATCTTTGTTTAATCAATTCGGCTATTACCCAGGTTTCAAATATAGCCCCACGTTGAGAATGCGTTGTTAATTGCTCTGGCTTTTCAATACCTAATAAAGCACAGACTAACCCAGTATCATAAAAATATATTTTAGGCGTTTTAACAAGACGCTTATTAAAGTTTTTATGGTGCGGTTGTAACGTAAAGGCAATAAAGCTGGCTTCTAACACGGAAAGCCACGATTTTGCGGTATTATGGGTAATACCACAATCATTGGCTAATGAAGATAGATTAAGTAGCTGTCCAGATCGTGCCGCACACATTTGTAAAAAACGATGGAAACGTGTTAGGTCTTTAATGTCTAGCAATGTGCGTACATCTCTATGTATGTATGTATTGATGTAATTCAGATACCAATGAGTGGCTGGAACACCTCTATCATAGATAGGTGGATAGCTACCCTGATAAAGCAACTGCTCAATATCAACACTAATATTAGCTGTGACCAGTTCATGCAAATTAAAAGGTAATAGTTGAATATACCCAACTCGCCCAGCTAACGATTGTGATATTTTTTCATTTAACAAAAATTGTTGTGAACCGGTCAGAATAAACATCCCCATTTGCTTTTTATCGTCAACGATACCCTGCAAATAAGAAAACAAATCCGGGCAATTTTGAATCTCATTTAGGATTGCCCCGTCGGGAAATTGCGCTAAGAATCCTCTAGGATCTTCCTCGGCAAACTGCCTTTTTTGGTGAAAGGATTTTGCAGTCAGGCAACAAAATTAAACGCCCCCGAAAAGGCAGATACAAGTCATTGCCTCATAAGAAGCATAAGTGGAATTTGGCCGAAGATAAACAAGACCTTGACAAGACGATGCATAAAAGAAATGTCAAAATGCTCAAGGATTTGAGATCAAACAAAACTGATTTTAGGAAAGAGGGTCTAAACACACATGATTTCGATGTGCTGGATGTTGAACACCTGAATGAGAAGACCACCAAGTATTTAGTGAGCTTTGAAGACGGGGCGGTTAGTTTTTTATGAGAATATCACACAAGCATGAGTTGGTGTTTATATCAACTCCTAAATCTGGCTCCCTATCAGGCTTTACCTTGATGGAAAAAGAGTTTGGTGGAGTTCGGTATGGAAGGTATCA
>CAZFPD010000141.1:0-1594 GCA_964521035.1 uncultured Candidatus Peribacteria bacterium | reverse complement strand
GTGAAAAAATATCACCATCTCTTTCAACAGCATTTCCACCAAGAGCAATAACCGCTTTGTTAAAGGTAATATTAGACATAAGCTAATTTAATATACTAGACAAATCATTCTTCATCTCAATCACAGCTGCTTGAGCTGCCTCTGCATAAGCATTCGAATCAAATCCAAGCCTTTCATAGGCAAAAATAATACCACGACTACTATTCACAATTGCTCCAAGTCCATCTTTATTAAAACATGGCGCCACATCTGCAGCTCCCCCACCTTGTGCACCATAACCTGGCACTAAAAATATAGAATTTGGCATTATTTTTCTAAGCTTCTTAGCTTGCTCTGGATAAGTTGCCCCCACCACTGCACCAACAAAATTATATCCACTCTCACCCACTACATCAGCTCCCCAACTATCAACTAAATAACCTACCGCTTCATAAAAAGCCATACCATTTGCCATTTCCAAATCTTGTAAATCTCCACTACTTTTATTAGAAGTTTTCACTAAAATAAACATTCCCTTTCCATACTTATCAGCTTCCTCAACAAAAGGTTTGATACCATCCCAACCTAAATATGGATTGATAGTGATACTATCAGCGTCAAATATTGGCATAACAACTTCATTTTCACCTTCAAAAATTTCAACTTCACCAAGAAAAGATTTTGCATAAGCCTGAGCAGTTGAACCAATATCATTTCTTTTAGCATCAGCAATTGTCAGTAAACCTTTTGACTTTGCATACTTCAAAGTTTCTTCATAAGCTCTCACGCCTTCCGATCCATAAATTTCATAAAAAGCAATTTGCGGTTTTACAACAGGAACAAGATCTGCCACTGCATCAATAATCCCTTTATTAAATTCAATAATAGCATCTGCTGCTGCTGCCATTGGAGTTTTATCTCCCTTAGCCAAAGCTCTATTAACAATAGCTTCTGGTATTTGATCTAAACGAGGATCAAGACCAACACAAATTGGAGTCCCTTTCTTTTTAACTGCTTCTATTAATTTATCTGCAAAATTTTCTTTAGCCATAATTTATATTAATTATAGTTAGTACATTTCACATAGACTTATATTTTTAACACACTTTAAGCCTTATGTCAATAGCATTGTTTCTTTTAAAGCCTCGAATAGAATTACTTTCTGTTCTGGCTTATTAAATCTCCCCACGCTTGAGGATCTTCTTTAAATTTCAAAACCACATCAAGCTGATCAGCAGGAATATACCCTTTTTCCGCAGCTAGTCCAATAATATTTGTATAATCAGTTAATGTAATTAACTTTAAATTTGCTTCCTCAAATCTTGTAATCGCCTTTGGAATTTCCCAAGTTACAATTGCCAAAATATCTGTCACCTCACATTGTCCTTCTTCTCTAACTGCATTTGCTGCTTTCACACTAGAACCTCCTGTCGAAATTAAATCTTCTACAATCAAAACTTTTTTACCTGGCTGAAGATCACCTTCTATTTGTTTTCCAGCTCCATGTTCTTTTTTTTCTGGACGAATATAAACCATTGGAACTCCAAGATCATAAGCTAAGAATGCTGCCCATGGAATTGCTGCAGTAGCAGTACCTCCAATCACATCAAATTCA
>CAZFPD010000140.1:0-1613 GCA_964521035.1 uncultured Candidatus Peribacteria bacterium | reverse complement strand
ACCAGTTCCATTTGGAAGTTTAGTAGTGAATCTTAAGATTTGATCAGCATGTTTTGGATCAAGACCGGTATTAATATGAACCTCTACTGAGGCGTCAAATTTAACCTTTGAAGTTTGAGGAAGTAATTCCAAGGCTTCTTTAAGGTTGTAATTGTTTTTGAGAACTAAGCTTTTACTAGCTTGCATGTTCTTAGATATTTTTGTTGCCATTTTAATTTTGGTTAGTGGTACGAGCCTAGGTGTTGCCTAGTCCCACGTGCGTGATTCTAAAACATATCGACTGTAATTGCAAGTTTTTTGGCAGCTGCATCTAGACTAACTATATTGTTACAACATTATTACAACAAAAAAACCACTCAGATGAGTGGTTTGATTGTAAGCTGTGATCAAGACTTATGCAGCTTGTTCAGTATATTTGGAATCAGCTTTTGCAGCAAATTCAGCAATTTCTGAATCTTCTGGAACTTCAACACCAAGTCTTTTGGCAGTGCCAGTGATAATCATCATAGCGCCTCTGAGATCTTTGGCGTTAATGTCTGGTTTTTTAATTTCGGCAATCTCTTTGATTTGCTCTAGAGCAATTTTGCCTACTTTGTTTGTTTGTGGAACTCCTGAGCCTTTTTTGAGGCCAAGTTTTTGTTTGATCAAAACTGCTGCTGGTGGAGTTTTACAAATGAAAGAAAAAGTTCTATCTTCGTAAACAAAAATTTCCACAGGGATAATAGTATTCCCTTTGTCTTTTGTTGCGGCGTTGAATTGAGTACAAAAGTCTTGTATAGGAAGACCATGCTGACCAAGTGCAGGACCGACTGGTGGTGCTGGATTGGCTTTGCCAGCTGGAATTTGTAATTTTATAACTGTCTTTATCGCTTTTGACATCTATCCTAATTTAAATTTAGTAAAACCTTTATACCCGAAATACCCCCGCTTAGTCAAGATAATTTTATTTTAACAAGACTGGAAAGAACTCTTTGAGTGGTGAATGGAAATCACGCTTGTAGTTGAGTGCGTAAATCATATCTTGGTAGCGGATGACCAAAAATACCCTGTCGACTTTGGAGGGATTGTTGATATAAAAAGACTCTGAACCAAATTCATTTGTGACATTGGTATCGATTTGCTTGTATGAGTCAGCTGTAGCTTGGATGATATTGAATGCCAGCTGAGACTGTGAAGTATTATCGAAATGTAATTCGTTGACCATGGCAATCTCGGAGTTTTGTTGTAGCAACTGGACATTATAAATGGTGGTGGCGTTGAGTTTGCTCGTATCTATTGTGGCGAAGAGTTTGCCATCGAAATCAAGTTCGAAATGATTGAGTGAATCGATGAGCAAGCTTGGCAAAAACATAATGAATCGCGACTTGGGTCGAAATACATCTGTGATTGATTTCTGCTTGATATTGGCTTGCGGTGTTGGCTCCTGAATAGCGGCCTGGGCTGTGAGCAGATCCTGTTTGATGTTCACTGAAAGTAAGTTATCTCTGGAATCCGAAATTTGAGATGTCGCTTGATCAATGTTTTGCTCGATAGTATTTTCAACTGTTTGTTCAACTTGAGACAAAAAAACACTAGCCTTGTATTTTGACAAAGCTAGTTCTGTAACAACTGAT
>CAZFPD010000139.1:0-1622 GCA_964521035.1 uncultured Candidatus Peribacteria bacterium | reverse complement strand
TGATCAAGACTTGGTCTGTATAGTGATATTGCGAAATGGAACAACTCTATTAGTTCTCCTGATAATGCGTCGAGAACTTTTGTCCTGATAAGTGGGTGGCAGAGACACTTGTTGTTGTTGCTTAGGTAGTTGCCACAGCGACAAGGCTTGATAAAAAATAGGATGTTTGCAGGGTTGCTTCGTGCAATGCTGACTAATCTAGATTGGTTTTTGGGAGTGATAACTTCTAGTCCTATTATGCAAATTAGGCTTTTTGATGTGTCAGTTGAGCTAAGGAATTTGAGAATTGATTCTGTTTGTGTTGGGTTTTTGTATAGATTAAAGGAAAGAACCTTTTGGTTGCCATGCGTCTTGGCGAGAGCTTTTATGTCGGTAGTGACTTTCTCTGCAACTGAAGAATGATTGACGAGGCTGAAAATAGGAATTTTGAATTTGGATAATAACATCAAAAAACAAGGTATGGTTGGAATAGATCTTGGTTGAGCTGAAACCTGGGTCCTGGTCATGAAACTTTTGTTTTGTTTTATTTGATTAGCTAGATCTATAAAAGAGCTGCCGGGGATTGCCTTTGAGGGCGCCCGGGAGGGGGCGGCTGAGTGAGGGGGGGCTGAGTGAGTGCTTAAATCAAAGTTGAATACTCCAGAAGGTAGTCGATCTGGAACTGACTGGCCAGAAGCCATGTAGAAAGCGGCTAGAGATATTGGTAACTCGAGTTGGTTGAGATCTATGTGACTGGCTATGTGCCTAGGTAAATTGCTTGAGATTCTTATTTTAGAACGAGAGTAGGCTAAATTTAATTTATGGAAGAGGACTGGGACTTTTAGAAATAGATTTTGTTTGATTGGAGTCAGATTGGATGTGGTTTGAATAGCAAATAAGCCTCTGGTTATTGAAATATCAATTTTAATAGGGGTTGGGTTGTCAAAAAAATGAATAAATGTTTGAAAGCTTGAAATCATGTGGTACAAAATTAATAGCTATTTATCGTAAAAGATAAAACTAAAAATTGATTAAAAAACCATGCAATTAGATAATTTTTTACCAGAACAGGTCTGCGAGATGATTGATATGCTCAATAGACTGCCATCTGTAGGCAGGCGCTCTGCTCAAAGACTGGCGTTTTATATCTTGAAAATGGATGAAACTTTTGCTCAGGAGCTGGCTGAGAGTATTTTGAATGGGAGGATGGAGACTGTTTTCTGTCATAAGTGTTTTAATATATCCAGCTCGAATGAATGTAAGATTTGTGAGTCTGCCAAGAGGGATGAATTTAAGATTTGTGTGGTGGAGGGAGTTTTGGACTTAATTGCGATTGAAAGATCTGGTGTTTTTGATGGGACTTATCATGTCTTGCATGGCCTTTTGTCACCGCTGGATGGGGTGACGCCTAAACATTTGCGAATTGATCAGCTGAGAGATAGGATTGGTGCTATGTCTGAAAACTCAAAAGATGAGAATCAAAAAGTAGAATTGATATTGGCAACGCCTTCGACGGCAGAGGGGCAGGCCACTAATATTTTTATTTCTGAGATACTTCGAAATAAAGAGGTTGCAATAAATAAACTAGCTAGCGGGTTGCCGCATGGGGGCGTGTTGGATTATGCAGATGAAATTACTTTGAA
>CAZFPD010000138.1:0-1623 GCA_964521035.1 uncultured Candidatus Peribacteria bacterium | reverse complement strand
GTGCCCAGGTCGGCTATCGCCGTCCTGGGCACCGTTCAGGCCCATCAAATGTGTTACCTGTCGCGCGTGCTTGATGCTTACTCACGGTTCATTGTGGCACGGCGTTTGTGTACCTTCATGAGTGCGCTCAAGTCGAGTGTATCTAGATAAGATGGATCATTTACAGTTGATCAACGCGGCTCTTCTAAGGGTAAAAGTAAGGCTCCTCAAGCGGGTTGGACATCAAGATGGGCGTCCCTTAATTAGCCGAGCAGAAATTTTTACAACGCCTAAGAAATAACTTTCTTTGTGTGTTTCTCAATCTGATTAACAATTGAGGGTTTTGTCAACCTAATAATGAAAATAACTCGGATAGAGCCAGATTATTTCCGATTAGTTTTCTTTTAACTTAGCCCTGCTAAATCCCCATAGATCTTTATTGAGATGGCTTCGGCGCCAATTATCTTTTGGCAAGAGAACTATTGATATTCATTCTGATAGTCATTTTTAGTTAATCTGCATTAATATATTTTATAAGAGCTTCTTTATTTTCTACTGGAGTTTTACTAGGTCTGATCAGATCCTCTTTGAACCCAGGCCTAATTTTCGTCTCTATAAACGTTGGACCATCCTGCTTAAGAATAACCTTTAAATTTTCTAGTTCTTTAAGTTCTGATATTGTAAAAACCTTTTTAAAACCAGAAGCCTTAGCAATGTCTGAAAAATTAATATTCTTAGCTGCAATGGGTTGACCTCCAACTGAATCATGAACCATGTTATTTAAAAGTATATATTTATAGTTCTTACAACCAGAATCAGCTATTGATGCCAAGGAGCCCAGGTGCATTAAAAGGGCGCCATCACCATCTAAACATACTACCCCTTTATTTTTTTTCTGCATAGAAATACCTAATGCAATCTGGCTTGCATGCCCCATACCGCCTACCGTTAAAAAGTCGCCGGCAGTATCTTGCTTATACTTGATCCTTAATTCCAATAACTCTCGAGATGTAACCCCTGTTGTTGAAACAATAATGCTCTTGCTGCCAACTTGACTGACTAAGAAATCTAGGACCTCATGCCTAGACATTAAATTTGAATCTTTCTTTTTCTTATTTGGCTTATAAGAATTAAAAGTTCCTTTCTTGATTAAAAGAGCAACTGGTGACCCATGATTTGAACACCACATGACAAACTCACTTAATTCTTCTTCCATTGAAGAACGATTAGTATCCTTTGAAAAAACTTTAAAAGGTATGTCCATCACTCTTAGGAGTTCTTTGGTTATCAATCCCTGCTTTAAGTGCTGGGGTTCATCAGACACCTCAGGCTGACCTCTCCAGCCAATCATCAGAATCATGGGGATTGAATAGACCTTTTTGTCAGCCAAAGAAATCAATGGATTTGTGGCATTTCCTAAGCCAGAATTTTGCATATAAATTAGGGGGATATTTTGTGTTGCTAAGAAATATCCAATTCCCAATCCCACTGCACTACCTTCATTAGCAGTTATGTGATGGTTGGTTTTGGGAAAATTATGATCTATAAATGAGCATATCTCTATTAATAGAGAATCTGGTACGCCGGCAAAAAAATTTATTCCCAAATTAGCTAAATTAAGACAAAAATCTCTAGGGTCAATCA
>CAZFPD010000137.1:0-1632 GCA_964521035.1 uncultured Candidatus Peribacteria bacterium | reverse complement strand
GCGTCAGCGGGTGCGTCTGCGTCAGCGGGTGCGTCTGCGTCAGCGGGTGCGTCTGTCATCATAGCGTGGTACCTTTGTAGGATTACCGCTAATTGAGCTCTGTTTACGGCTTCTTCTGGAGCAAAAACTCCATCGGAAACACCAGTCATAATTTCGTTTGAAGATACGAAATCTACACCGTCTGCATACCATGCATCTGATGCAACGTCATCGAAAGTCATTCCTGCAAGGGCTCCTGCAGAGAACAAGCTAACTGCAGCGATTGAACCTGCTAATGCTTTTTTCAACATGTTGAAAAGTTAAATAAAATACATGATCTAAAATACAAGTTTTTCGCCATAAGGTCAACAAGTTGAGCTAATTTCTTCTGAATAAAGCTTGCGCAATCTCAAGTTTAGTGTTACAGTATTGTGGTTATTAATTTTTTACTTTGCAAGATTTTATACGTATTAAGGGAGCCAGACTCCATAATCTAAAAAATATCGACATCGATATCCCTAAAAATACCCTCACGGTCATTACTGGACTTTCTGGCTCTGGAAAGTCAAGTTTAGCCTTTGACACTATTTATGCGGAAGGCCAAAGGCGCTATGTTGAAAGTTTGTCAACTTACGCCAGACAGTTCCTGAACCTAACAGAAAAACCAGAGGTTGATTCTATCGAGGGCTTGAGCCCGGCGATTTCTATAGATCAGAAGACTGCCCCGCGTAATCCCCGCTCTACTGTGGGCACGAGCACGGAAATTTACGATTATCTGAGATTGCTCTTTGCCAAAATAGGCACGCCTCATGACCCAGCGACTGGGGAGGCTCTTACACGCCAAACTGTAAGCCAAATGGTAGATAAAATTGCAGAGTTCAAGGAAGGTAGCAAGTTGATGCTCTTGTCCCCGGTGGTTAATGACAGAAAGGGCGAGCACCAAAAGGTTTTAGAAGATATTAAAAAGGAAGGTTTTGTGAGGGTGAGAATAGATAATGAAATCTATACTATTAATGACTTGCCAAAATTAGATGAGAAAAAATCCCATACTATAGAAATCGTGGTGGACAGAATAGTGATCAAAAATTATGATCCTATCGAAGAAATGGACGAGAATGGCCAGAAGATCACTAAAATTAATCCAGACCGATCTAGGCTGGCGGATTCTATTCAAACTGCGGTTAAGTTTGGGAATGGGAGCATCGTGGTGGTGGACTTTACCACTCAAGAGCAGTGGAAGTTTTCCGAAAGATATTCCTCCTCCAAATCCGAAGTTAGTATTCCTGAGCTGGAGCCGCGTATGTTTTCCTTTAACTCTCCGCATGGCGCCTGTCAAACTTGCCACGGACTAGGAATAAAGCCGAGTTTAGAAATAGGTAAAATCTTCCAAAAGAATTTAAGCTTGGCTCAGGGAGCGGTTTTGCCCTGGTCGGCCTTTGGCAATAGCCAGAACTGGTACCAATCCTTATTGGAGGCCGTATCCTTGAAGCATGGTTTTTCTATGCAACTTCCCTTCTCCAAACTCGCTCCGGAACACATAAATCTGCTCTTGTATGGCACTCAAGATATTGAGTATGAGGTTACACCGCCCAACGAGGGTCCTTTTTCTAGCCGTAGTTTTACTACTAAGTTTGAGGGAATAATTCCTAACTT
>CAZFPD010000136.1:0-1645 GCA_964521035.1 uncultured Candidatus Peribacteria bacterium | reverse complement strand
TGACAAGCTGGAATCTTATGGAGATGTGACTTTTATTATAGTTCCAGATGCTGAATTTGTTTTGACAGAGTCTGGCAAAGTATATGGTTCGGAAGTGTTTACTCAGGTAGAATATTTTAGAAATGGTTATTTAGCTAATAATCACTATGGAATTAGAACGGGACTTGCGATTGATAAAGTTAATGGTTTGATATTGTCGAACAAATTACTTGCAGATAAAAATAAGTTCTTACGTATGAAGCTGGATCTGGTTGTAAATGATAAATATCTACCTATGTTTGATAATAACAATGAGTTGATTTTTACGGAGCAGGAGTTTGATCAGATGCGTGGAATTTTGACAAATGGCAGGTCGTTGAAGTTTTTAAATTCTATTTTGGACACTCAATCATTGGAACTGGCTGATTTGTCATTGAAAAATCTCTATTTGGCTTACAAAGAAGAGTTTAACACAGAGGTGGTTTCTGAGGGCTATGATTTATTAACTCATACATACATGGTATTGAGTCAGTTAGACAAGCTGCAAGCTCAATATACTTTACCGGAGGGTATAAGTTTTGAAGAATTACGTTTGTTTTTGATTCTGCATGATATCGGTAAACCAAAGGCAAATTTGAACAACACTAGTCAGCATGCAGAAACTAGTATTTATATTGGTCAGATAGCAGATAGGTTTCACCTCTCGGCTTCTACTCGTGGAGTGTTTGAGGCATTGATTAGTCAGGACTTGATTGGAGACTTGGTAAAGGGAATACCTGAAAATGTAGGCGAACATTTATCTAATGTGAATAGTATCAGTGCTCATGTTTTTGCTGGCACTGATTTAAGTTTTGAAGCGACTAATTTTGAGAAAAGTTTGCTCAAGTTTTTTGGGAGTCTGAAAGAATTATCTCAAGAGGCAAATATGAGTCCGAAGGATTTTTTAAGAATTTTTGATATTTATTATAAATGTGATGCATCGAGTTACACCAGTGATAGTGAGGGGTATGGCAGTTTGAATTTTCTATTTGAAAATTTAAATGCCGAGGGACCGCTGGAATACAATGCAAATATCCGTCAATTATTTGAAAGTTTATATAGTGTGTTGGATTTTGATGAGTCTGATGTGCAAAATGCTGAAGTGAAGGAAGGTGATCTGGATTTCTCGCAGGAATCTGGGGGGGGGCAAAGTCAGTCTATTGAGGTTAGTAAATATGAATCTCTAGCAAATAAAATAAGCCTTTATGAGGACAAGGTGAAAGCCCCGGAACAAATACCCCCGGGTCTCCCTGGAAACATGTTTGAAAGTGGCGATAGGCAAACCCTTGCTGGTAAAATAATTGCTAAGATATATAATGAGTTAAAGGGAGATGGAGAATTTTTAGCTGGACCTACTTCTGAGCGCGCGGTTTTATCTGGGGTATGGGAACCAAATCTTGTTGATACTAGAATATGGAAGGAAGTTTCTGGTTCAACTAAGAATGTTAGTTTTCATGCTTTTGAAGCTACTAAAATTGTTCCTTTCTATCTGAGAAGAATGGCAGAAGTACATCGAAAAAAGGGAAACATTAATGAGGCAATAACGTTTGATACTGAGGCGAATAGAGTTGAAGCTCTTATAAATGGAGAATCATTGGAACAAAATCTGCCTGAATTTGTTGGTGTT
>CAZFPD010000135.1:0-1686 GCA_964521035.1 uncultured Candidatus Peribacteria bacterium | reverse complement strand
GTCAATATTGTACGACAGATTATCTGACCGATATATACCTGCAAAAAGCAAAGCAGATCAGGGTTAATGCACAGTTAAAGCAAGCAATTGATACATATTTTAGAGACCAAATCATTGCCAGCTATAGGCCAAACATTACAAGCTCTGGAGGTCAAGCAGGAAATACGGATGTACATCAAAGCAGTTTATCTAGACACATCCCGGTCAATCAAGTCGAAGGGGCATTAAATAAGCTATTTAATCAATCAGAAGCCGAGTTTGTGAATGTGAGGCCCTATCAGGAAGGAGACGACTACCAATGTATAAACTGGAAAAGCTCAGCTAAAGGCCGGGAGCTGATGGTAAACACATATAGAGCGGTAGCACCCAACACAGACCTAATGCTATCCTTCTTTAGTTTTGAATGTGATTTTAATGAGCATCAAGTTACTTTCCCACGAAATATTGAAGAAATTTTATCAAAAGTAATTAAAAGATGCCGTGGTGCAAAAGTCAATCTTTGTATTCCTAAAGATCAAGACACTGGCACTATGACAAAAATAAAGCCTAAACAAATGGCCAACATAGCATCTGTCTCAGAATTGATACTCAGGGAATGTAGCCATCAAAGAAATGTCATGATTCCAGGCAAAAATCTCAGTCAGCTAGTCATTCTTGGTGAACATTACCCTTTTAAGACAACACATCCAATGCTAAAAGGAAGCCATATCGCAATAATCTAAATCACAGACATCTGTATTGGTATGCCAGAGAGCATTACTTGACAAATAAAAAGGTGTATGGTAGTTTCCCAATGGTAATATAAATAACACAACTATGACAAAGGAAGAAACAAGTTTAAGTCAGTCTGAACATACAAATCCAGAATGTACTGAGTACATAAAAAAAACGAGCCAAAAACTTGCCCAAATCGCCGAAATACTGGAAGGAAAAGTACAAACAATTAAAGAAAATATAAAAGCAATAACAGTTGGACCTGAATCAAAGCTTCACATTAACATTAGCGCAGCAGAGATAGGGCTAGATAAAGCAACGTATTTGATATTCAGGTACAAATTTAGTGGAGAAAAAATGATGCAAATAGCAGGTCAAACTACAGAACGTAAACATTTTTTTAAGCCGCAAATCACTGAGCTAGAGAGAGTATTTAATGGTTTGGATTTAATTACAATTTTTCCTTGGGGTATCAATTTTTTAATTCAGCATATTATAGATAGTATTAGTTTTGAGTTTGAAAAGTTAAAAAATACGCAGGTAAATAGAATGAGCGCGACTGATAATACAACAGTCATCAACAACTATTTTTCATCAAATCAAGCTTCGCTATTACCTGTAGAATTTCCAGGGATTGAAGGGATGTCACCAAAATCCAGGCATTACTTAGAAAGAACTAACCGTCAACTTTCCGATTTCTCGCAACTTCTTGAACATCAAGTTCAACAAGTTAGAAGCCAAATAAAAGCATTAGAGCCAGCCTCAGAAGAGGATGGCGAGCAATCACCACTTCAAACTTCAATTCAAGATCTAAGGCTAGAAAACCACACAAAAAATGCTTTAACCAAAAATAATTACTCTTCCATAACAGACTTATCAAGAGGTAATTTATTAGAAATGCCAAAGTTTGGTAAGAAAAAGCTTAATGATGTAGTTGATCTCTTAGCTGGGATGGATTTAATTACAATTCTT
>CAZFPD010000134.1:0-1707 GCA_964521035.1 uncultured Candidatus Peribacteria bacterium | reverse complement strand
ACTCCCGAAAGCCTCAAGCAAGCCATTACAGAATTTGAACAAATGGATTTCCATAAAACTCAAATCCAAGCCAGTGCCAAAGCCTACAATCAAATCGATTTTCAAAACAAATTAAAACACATCATCCATACTGAGTATGCCAAATACCAACAAAAATATTCTAATTGACCTCAGGGCAATTCAAAAAAAAGCCTACAATGGTGTTTGTCTATCGCAAACTCACCTTATTCAAAGCCTGATCAAAAAATACGGCCGCAAAACTAATTTCATCCTTTTAACTGTCAGTTTCAGGGGAAAACCCAAACTCAATTTCTCCGGAAATTTCCAACACATACATTTAAAAATACCCAACCTGATTTTAAACCTGCTATTTAAATTTAAAATCCGCACCCTCAACCAACTACTCAAACTCAAAATCAACAGTTATTACAGTCCTGACCTACGCTGCGTATATTTGGACAAATCCAGCTATCACACGCAATATGTACACGATATCGCCTTTAGTAAATTTACAGACAGTCTCAGCCTAAAATCTAAAATCTATTATTGGCTTTTGAATCCGCAAAAAAGCCTCCAGTCCATAGACCAAATTCTAACTAATTCTAAATTTAGCCGCCAAGAAATTCATCGCTACTGCAAACACAAAAACATCAAACTCATCTATTTAGGCTTACCAAAAGCCACACATATCAAGCGCCAAGGCAAATCAAAAAATTTCATAATGATAAGTTCCTTGCATAAACGCAAGGCCTTTGAAAAAATCATAGAATTCAATCAAAAATATAACGTTAACAACGAAGAAATCCATTTATACGGGGTCCACGAAAACAACTTTCAAAAAATCGATCTCAGCGCATACCCAAACTTAGTTTTAAAAGGCTTTTTAAAAGAAGAACAAAAATACACACAAATCCAAAAATACCAGGCCTTGCTATATTTTAGCCATTACGAAGGATTTGGACTACCAATCCTAGAAGGCCTGATTAATAAAACCCCAGTTATCAGTAACAAAATACCGGTGTTTCAAGAAATTTATGGCCAGCAAATCAATTATTTAGAAGAGCTTACACCCAATCAAAAACTCAAAATCGGTAAAAACAAATATAAAAATCAACTCAAAAAAAGCAGTAGACAACTCTACCATAGATTACTTGCAAAAAACCTCGATTAATGATATAATAATTAGATTTAAGTAATTAAAAATTATGTCTACACCATTCAAAAACAAAATCCTGAGCTTATTTATAGCTGTATTTATACCCGCCATCGTTTACTTTGGCATATATTCAGCCAACCAAAATGCCCTCCAAGGATCCTTACAACTCAACACTCTAATGAATCTCATCCCCAATAAATTTACCAACACAACTCAAAGCTTTTGTAGTAACTACGAAAATGAATTTATCAGTTATATCACCAAAAAAGACAATACCAGTAAAATCAGTATCATCGAAAACATCGAAGGACTAGCAAATGCAACTTATAATATTGACACATTAAACCTAGCCGCAGAAGCTAAAAACAACGATTACGTCTTATCACACGAAGAAATCCAAAAACTCTGGGCCATCCACGTTGGAAGATGTGTAAAAGGCTATGTCGCAAATAACCTTGAACTTCCAACTCTCTCAACATACATAGATGATTACGAAGACCAACTTAATATTCAAACTATTGCAGGGTCCGCCCTTGTGCCAGACGAAGAGG
>CAZFPD010000133.1:0-1716 GCA_964521035.1 uncultured Candidatus Peribacteria bacterium | reverse complement strand
GCTGATAGTTAACACGGATCCCATCCGTCAGCTCCAGCACCTCGTCCATTTTGCTCATCATGTCGTTGCCACACGAGAGCTGCCAAACTTCAGCAGTAAAGCCTGCATGCTCCACCAAATTAACCCCACCGAGCCGAATAATTATAAAGGAGAAAAAAACAATGAAAAAAAGAACAATGTGGTGGAACTTACCACCAGAAGAAATTGACGAACTTGAACAAGTTGGTCAATTAAAATCATTTACTTGTGTTGAGAAAGATGATAATGAGGAAGAAGAAAGAAAGGAAAAATATGCAACAACAAACTAGAAGAATACGATTAAATCAAGAGTTAAGAAATAAAATTGGTAATCGTATGAGAGTACACCTTGAAGCAGAGGACACGCAAGAAAAAAGAAAATTTCAAGACTTGCGAAATTCTTTTAAAGCGCTTCAAGATAAATCTTGGAAACTTGCCGAAACTATTGTGCGTAGACAATATCCACAAGAGGACATTGAAAAAGCATATTACCTACAAAACAAATATGACAATGTAAATACTATCGCACCTGATAGCTGTTTCCATTTTGGGTATATGGGTAAGCCAGAAGAAAAAGACCAAGATGATAAATACATCACACGACATTTTGATTTTAAAATTGATGGTGAAATTGATGGAGTAGACCGACAATCTAATCAAGATGAAAGCGATAACTGGGGCAGAGGATATGACGCAGTGGATTTTGCTTATGCCTATTTTCGTGATGATCTTAAAGGTCAGGAAAACTGTAATCCTGATATTAGGATTGAGCAACATGGCAAGGAAAACAATCCACATAAAACTAAATTTCAAGACGCAAACAATAAATTTCTTGGAACTTATAGTCATGGTGATGAGGGCAGAAATCGTTTTGCTCGTGAGTGGAATGATGAATACAAACTTGACCTTATTGGCAGAGAATATTGCAGAGATAGACAAATTCCATGCAGTAAGCAAGAGTTTGACACGTTGATGATTTGGCAACAAGCCAAAGGTCAACTGATCATGGCGCATGAAAAATGGATTGAAAGCATTTTAAACCAGATGAAAGAAATTAAATCAGGTTTAAAAATGTATAAATATTTAGATGAAGCAATTAAACTTTGCAACAATCTTGATTTGAATGTGCAAGACCATGAAATTATAAAGGTCAATTCAACAGGGTTGACAATTTATAATCCTGATAATTTAGCTGAAAGAATTAAAGGAATGAAAAACAAATATATCAGCAGAAAGGATAAGATTAAAGCCAGAGTGATATATGATAAAAATGCACAATCTGGGGTTGTAAATTAATTTATTTATAACTTGACTTGGCTATCCTATTTATGGTAGGATAGCCATAAATAACATACAGGAGAAATAAAATGAAAAACAATGACACTTTTAAAATCACTTACTATTCTAATAGTGATAAAATGACTATTACTAGAAATGGTAAATGGACAGATAAATGTAGAGAGTGGATTTCTAATAAAGGTATTGAGTGTTTAGTATATCTTGATTTAGATAAAACTGAAGAATTTGGAACAGACCAATACAGAACTGCGACAAATAACTGGAGTATAAAATAATGCAAATAAATAAAAAACCAAGTGTATTAACAGAAACAATGTTTGATTTATCAAAAACTATTTCTAATGCGTCAACAACTGCCAACTTATATGGCAAATTATTTGCTGTGAAAGATATGCAACT
>CAZFPD010000132.1:0-1719 GCA_964521035.1 uncultured Candidatus Peribacteria bacterium | reverse complement strand
AAACTATTGGGAGAACAAAAATCAAAACCAACTCAGTATGCAATCAGAACGTTGAATTCAGCTGGTATTAGTCCAGATTTTATTATGTGTAGAGCTGATGAGCCAATTTCTGATGGGATCAAAAAAACAATCAGTACTGTTTGCAGTTTGCCGAAGGAAAGAATCATCTCAGCACCAAATGTTGATTCCATATATGATGTGCCTGTTAATTTTGAAAAGGAACATTTGGGTGAGACAATGTTAAAAAGTCTAGGATTGAAAGTGAGAAAAAAAGACCTGAAGGATTTTAGAGATTTAGCAAAAAAAATACAAGGTATAAAAAAAGAAGTTAATATTGGCGTGGTTGGCAAGTATTTTAATTTTAAGTCCTGTAGAGATACATACATCTCTGTTCTGGAGGCAATTAATCATGCAGCCTGGATAAATAATGTTAAGCCAAATATTATTTGGTTAGATTCAGAGGTTTATGAAAAATCTCCGGAGAAGCTGAAAGAATTGGGGAAGTTAGATGGCATAGTCGTACCTGGTGGTTTCGGTTCGCGTGGAGTGGAGGGGATAATTAAGGCAATTAAATATGCTAGAGAAAAGAAAATCCCATTTCTTGGTTTATGTTATGGATTACAGTTGGCAACTGTTGAATTTGCACGGAATGTTTGTAAATTGAAGGATGCAAATACTACAGAAATAGATAGTAAAGCTAAGCATCAAGTTATTCATACCATGGAAGATCAAATAGAGAGAATCAAAAAGAAGGATTATGGTGCAACAATGAGATTAGGTGCATACCCATGCGTTTTGAAAGAAGGGACAAAGAGTTTCGCTGTTTACAAAACCCACAATATTTCCGAACGACACCGGCATCGTTATGAATTCAATAATGACTATAGAGAAATTTTAGAAAAGAATGGTTTGGTTCTAGCGGGTGTGTCGCCAGATGGTAAGCTTGTTGAAATTATTGAATTACCAAAGCATCCTTTCTTTGTTGCCACACAGTTTCATCCGGAATTTAAATCACGACCGTTAACAGGGCGTCCATTGTTTAATGCTTTTACAAAAGCGAGCGTTAATCGCAAAAAAAAATAAAATGATCGATTTAAGTAAAATTAAAACTATTGCTGTAGTCGGGGCTTCTAATAACCCAGCCAAATATGGAAACAAGATAGTAAAGAATTTGAAAGGGCGGGGATTTGGTGTTTTTCCAATAAACCCTAAAGAAGTCGAAATAGAGGGATTGAAGGTGTATTCTAGTCTCTCAGAGGTGCCAGAAAGGCCTAATTTGGCCGTTTTCGTGGTTCCAGCAGAAATCGGGATCAATCTTGTCAGAGAGGCAGTTAAGCTTGGTATAGAGAATATTTGGGTCCAGCCAGGGGCTGAGTCAGAAGAGATAGAAAGGTATCTAAATGAGCATACAGAAGTAAACTCAATTATCGAATCTTGTATCATGGTTAATTAAAAAAAGAGCTCCGTACTATACAGTACGGGGCTCTTTTTTTAGTATTGTAAGATGGTTTTGATTTCACTAGCTTCCTCTGGTTTATGTGAGATTATTTTATTGATATTACTGACGGCACTTGTTGATGCTTCCAAAAATCCCTGCATTGCTGCCTCTGCAAACCAGCCACTGTTTAGCCAGTCAAAGAGCCATTGGTTTGTATATTCAGGATTTTCCATGGTTATTCCTGAACCGATAGCTTTTAGCCATTGACGGTTAAAGTTCTC
>CAZFPD010000131.1:1179-1761 GCA_964521035.1 uncultured Candidatus Peribacteria bacterium | reverse complement strand
GAGTTGGTATTTAATTTGCCTACTTGCAATCGGAGCCCTAGTTTACTACAGCTTGCTCCAATATGCCTGGACCTTCACCGCGCTACTCTTGGTGTTTGCTGGTACTTACTTTGCATTTTTATCCATCCCATTAAAATTCAAAAGCTTTCAGGTACACGATGATTTTCTGAAATTTGGCAACAAAAAAGTCCTTTATCGTGATTTATCAGATTTCTGGGTGGAGTTTTTGCCCTCCAATCACCACGTACTTCATTGTTGCTTTCAAAGAAAAAGCAAAGAAGACCTCAAAATTTTATTGCCAAATGACTGCGATGTCCAGGATTTGGAAATTACACTCATGCAATTTTTGCCTCACTCTAGCGATAAACAAGCCGGCTTCATTGATAACATAATTTACCTTTTAAGACTCTAAACATGCAAGACTTTACACCACAGTATGATTCCGAACAAAAATCTGCCATGATGGGATCTCTAAAAGGCCCAGACAAAGTCATATTTGACGGCGTGATAAGAAAAATTTTTATACAGAATGAGAAGCGCCTCAGGCTGGTGAAAGATGCCGAAGCCAGGAGTGCCATCACG
>CAZFPD010000131.1:0-1169 GCA_964521035.1 uncultured Candidatus Peribacteria bacterium | reverse complement strand
CACGGGCATGGTAGCATATCATGTACAGACCATGCTGACCCAAATCAATTTGCAGCAGCTCAAATATGAGACTAGTGTCAAGAATGCGCCCCAACAACTAAAAGCCACCAAAGACCGGAGACTAAAGATGAAGGTGGCCCTAGAATCTACCTTACCAATAGGCGTCAGTCGTATTCTCAATGCAAATCCGGGCCAGTTTGGTGAGCATCACATACTGAAAATCAACTTCTTCCTCAGTAGTTATGCTCAATCCATGAAGCAGATGCCAGATCAAGCCAACCCACCCTACTTTCTGTCACTATTGACAGGCAGGCAGAAATTTAAACCAAAGGAATTTATTCAAGCCTTCCAACCCGCAAAAGCAGACTTACTCAAGCAGTTAGCCACCGCCAACACCCTACAGCAAGATATTCAGGGTGAACGTAGATTTCTGCAAGTTTCCGACTCTCAACGTAAGAGTTTCAACAAAGTTGCTACCCTCACCCTATTAAACCCAGATGAACGCAAAGCTCTACTGCAAGAATTTGTTCTCAACTATAAAAACATCACCTTGTTTGATGCACAAGGCAAAATAACGCCTGAAGGAGCCACGTATGACAAGAATGTGGTAAATTATTGTCTAACCAATTTTCAAAACTTGGCCGTTCCAAGAAAAATCATCCAAGAGCAGATAAAAGAAGATGACTTAGGTCCAAAACAATTGAAAGGAGCCAAATTCTTGCTTTCACAGTTGCATAATCCAAGAACGACAATTCATTTCCGGGATTTTATTTATGACAATTTAGCCAAGCCCATAGCCGGCAATAACGATAGATTTAGGAAAAACGTCACCAACCCTCTGCAGGGCTATAGTGGTTTATTTGCATTAGGATCCATGTATGCCGGATATTCCGCACTCGTGAACATGAGTATGGCAATCGGATCCTCCAAAGAAAAAAAGGGCGCGGCCATGGCCTTCCTGAAACATGCCCTGGGGCTGTTTGGCGGAACTATGTCGAGTTTTGCAACTGCCAATCAGAGAGACAATATCTTTGTAGACCTAGTTAACAAGCTCAAGGACGTAGTGCCCAACCAGCCCCGATCTGAGAATTTTAAGATAAACCAAGAGATCAAGTCCTATTTTTTCACCGAGGGCCCATTTATTCAACCCGATCCCAGTACTACAACTT
>CAZFPD010000130.1:0-1781 GCA_964521035.1 uncultured Candidatus Peribacteria bacterium | reverse complement strand
GCTCATCTCAACCAATTAAATCCTTGTTTTTCAATTTTTTGAGCCAAATCAACCTTACCGCTCTTGACTAATCGACCCTCTATCAATACATGTACATAATCCGGACGCAAATACCCCAAAATTCTCTGGTAATGCGTAACTATCAACACTCCTCTATCCTTAGTCATAAAATCCTGTACACCCTGCGCCACAATTTTTAAGGCATCCACATCTAAACCTGAATCCGTTTCATCCAAAAGCGCTAACTTGGGCTGCAACAAATTCAACTGCAGGATTTCTGCCTTCTTTTTTTCTCCACCAGAAAAACCCAAATTTAAATATCGATTCAAAAATTCCTTATCTAAACCCAGTTTTTGCAAAATTGGCTCTAACTGCCTTTTCAATTTAAATGCCCTAGCCGGTTTAAAACCTTCTTGATCAGCATGCATACCATTATAAGCCGCTGTTAAAAAATTTAGAAAATTCAATCCTGCAATTTCCCTCGGGTACTGCTGTGCTAAAAACAAGCCCAATCTAGCTCTTTCAAAAGTCTCTAACTCCAACAAATTCACAGCCTCCATCTCCAACACATCGGCCTGAACTTCGTATTTAGGATGAGCCATCAAGGCATTGACCAAAGTAGACTTACCAGAACCATTCGGTCCCATTATACAATGAATCTCCCCTGGCAAAATCTTCAAATCCAAATCCGAAACTATGGTCTCTGCATCAACCTTAATCTGTAATTTTTGTATATCTAACATACTTGTGCAACTTAAGCCAAACAATTCTAATACAAAACTGCTATTTTGGCAAGTTTTAATCAAGGCTTCCACAAAACCTCCATTTGACCCTCCTGACAGACAAACCACCGCCCAAGCACAAAAAAATAATCAGACAAGCGATTTAAAAACTGTAAAATGTGTTCGTTCAACTCCGACTCCGACTCCTGCATTAAAGCAACCAACAAACTTTCTGCCTTGCGCGTCAGCACTCTAGCCTGGTTGGCACAAATATTTAATTGATTTCCACCTGGCAGCACAAAGTTTTTCAAAACTGGCAAGCCCTCAGACAACTCATCTATCAGCTGCTCCAAACGAGCCACATCACAGGCCTGCAAGCGCCTTAAATTTTGAGGCAATTTTCCACTATCTACCGTTGCTAATTCGCTACTGGCTGTGAAAATCCTTTCCTGGATAAAACCTAAATTACTTAACAAATCCTGGGCCTCACTGTTTAACAAAATCACTATTTGAGCCAAAATCACATTCACATGATCTAATTCTCCGTACACCTGCAAGCGCAAGTGGTTTTTAGCGATTCTTTCTCCACTAAATAAGGAGCTTTGCCCCTGATCTCCGGTTCTTGTGTAAATTTTCATAATCTAGATTTACTTCTAATTTTAATATATCACATAAATCCTAGAATCTTGTTGAAAAATACAGCAAATAGTGCTATAATAATAAGATTTAATAGAACTTATGCCAAAACGTCTCAAAACCATCTTAATTTTGGGCCTGATCCTAGTCATTTTTGGCTTTTTAGGTATATCTAAATATCAAAGCCAAACCTTACAAGGATCTCTACAAGCTACAAGCAGTCCAGATCTAACTATTCCTCAACTAAATGCAGATAAAATCGCGAAAATTGCCAAGGTCAACGCTAAGGAATTTCAAGACATACTCACCGAAACTGCTTCTGAAAAATATCAAATTCTCAATAATATTGGTCTAGTCCAAACTCTAGCAAAAAACGCCAACTCCATCCAAGCCCAAAACCTCAACACACCTATCTCGCTCAGT
>CAZFPD010000129.1:0-1787 GCA_964521035.1 uncultured Candidatus Peribacteria bacterium | reverse complement strand
ATTTATCAAAAAAACCAATTATAATTATTTTGGCTAGCCGTAATAAAATAATAAGGTTAGTCGGAATTGAGAATTTACTTCCATTTCCATTTGGACCAAAAGTATTAGGTATGTTGGAAGAAAACAACTAATTTCACCTCTCTCAGAGTTTCAAACAATAATCAATTTTCAAATACTGTAAACAGAGTTTTTTTTAAAAACATTGAAAATTTTACAGAAAAAAATAAAATAAAGGCGGTTTTTATACATAAACATATCAAAATTGGAAGGAATAACACTTTGGATGGTAATAGGATTTTTATTATCTGCTTATTCAGTGATTGGCAATGACAGTGTGCAAACACTTGGGACATTTATTGCAAGTAATCGTAAGTTTAAGTGGTATTATTTATGGTTCTTTACAGCGAGTATTTTAGTATTAACAATTGGCTACAGCTGGTTTATTAACGGTGGAGACATTTCTTATGGACGTTTAACTCAAATCCCTTTTGTGGAAATTCACTGGTATCATGCTTTAGCACCATTGGCCTTAGTTATTTTAACTCGTGTTGGTGTACCGGTATCCACTTCATTGTTGGTCTTAAGTGCCTTTGCATCATCATTAATATTTGAAAAAATTCTAATAAAGTCTGCAATAGGCTATGGTTTAGCAGCAGTTACTGCTTATGCAGTATGGTTAATCTTAAGTCGCTGGGACGAGAAAAAAGATCCCATTAACCCCAAATATGAAACACATTGGCGAGTTTTTCAATGGGCCTCCACAGGTTTTTTATGGTATAGCTGGCTATCCCACGACATCGCTAATATTGCAGTTTTCTTACCACGATCTCTTGATTTACAAGTGTTAATATTTGTACTTATAACTTTTGTAATAGGTCTAGGATATATTTTTTGGGCTCAAGGAGGGAAGATTCAAAAGATTGTACTTAGCAAAACCAACACAAATTATGTGCGTAGTGCTACTTTTATCGACCTCTTTTATGCCTTTGTTTTAATTTTCTTCAAGCAGTACAACAGTATTCCGATGAGTACCACTTGGGTTTTTGTAGGTATGCTTTGTGGTCGTGAATTGGCGATAGCTACTGTTCATTCTGCTACCTACAAGTTCAAGGATGTCTTCCCGATTGTCGGAAAAGATATGCTTAAACTTATTTTTGGACTGGCAGTATCGGTAATTATTGCTCTAGGAATACAAAATGCTGATCAAATTAGTTCATTTCTAGGCTTAGCCTAATTGCTTATAGATTGACGACACATTGAGTAGTACCCATCATATAAGATGTGTCATCCTCATCCTCTATACGCATATGATCTTGGGTGTAGTTACAATTAAAAGACCTATAAAAACTTGGATTAGTAGCATAAACTTGCCCCTGAAACCTTATTAGGTATTCATCTAAACGAGCTTCAAAATAAGCATCTTCAGTTTCAGAATCAAGAGATCGAGTAGTTATTTGAAGGTTACAAATTACTCTATCTCTAGGACCTTCACCATCTTGGCATTCAGCATGTTGACCATCTGGAAAGTTTCTGAAATCACGTCGAATTCTTTCAGCATCAGTCAAATTTTCCAAATGCCCATTATCCTGTTGAGCTAAAGGTCCATCACAAAAATAGTTTGCCGTAACATAAGCCTGATCATTATGAGCTAAATCTCGCCTAATAATAGGCCCCAAACGACAAACCATATAATCAAAGTTATTTATTCCAGTTGCTTGGGCAGAACTAATAATTTCATTTAATTTATTGTTAAATTCGTGCCAAATTGCTGCTTCATCGTTCACATC
>CAZFPD010000128.1:0-1794 GCA_964521035.1 uncultured Candidatus Peribacteria bacterium | reverse complement strand
CCTATATGTATTAAGTATGCAATAGTCATAGAGATATTTTATTTTTAAATCCAAAAATGCCTTGAGGTCTAAAGATAAGAAATACAAATAACACCATCAAACCAATGGCATCTTTATAACCAGAAGGTAAGAACCAAATGCCAAAATTTTCAACTAAAGCAATTACAAAAGCTCCCAATATTGCACCTTTAATCGAACCTATACCTCCAACAACTACAGCTGCAAAACCTGTAAATATTAACTTAACACCAATCGTAGGAGTTAAATGATACTCTAAACCATAAAAAATTCCAGAAACTGCTGCAATTAAACAGCCTATCACAAAGCTAAAAGCATAACTCTGGTTAGCACTTACACCCAGAATTTCTGCTAACTCTTTGTTATCTGCGACTGCTCGCATGGTAACACCCAAGCTAGATTTTTTTATAAATATAGAAAACGCTAATAAAACAATAAATGATGATATAATTATGACTATTTGCATCGGTGTAATCACAGCACCTAGAAAACTTATGCCTTTTGCCGCCTTAATCAGGCCAATCGACTTTAGGTTGCCTCCAAATAACAAGAGAATCAATGCATCTAAAAAAATCATTAAAGCAATACTGGCAAGTAACAAAATTACTAAAGAGGCTTTTTTTTCTCTAAATTGATTGTAAAACTTGTTTATTCCAAAGCCAATAAACATTGAACCGACACAAGTAAGCATCACACTTATTGGAAAGTTAATGCCAAGCACACTAAACAAGAAATATAAAATGTAAACATTTAGTGCAATAACTGACCCATGGGCCATATGAATAAATTTATTGGTAGAATAAATTATAGAAAAGCTAGCAGCTACCAATGCGTACACAGCTCCGGCGACTATTGCATTCAATAACAATTGAACAAAAATTTCAGGTGTCATTGCTAAAGTATTTAAATATCATTGCTTATTTGACTTCCGACCAAATACCATCAAGATAGGAGTATAGCTTGTTTTCAACTTGTAATACTCTATCTTTAAAACCTGAACTACCAAGTATTGAGCCGTAGTTTTTGATATTTTTCAGGGCTGCAGTAATACATTCTTTTTCTCCTGATTTACAACTTTCAAGAGCTTTAGAAGTATATTTTATCATTTCATAACCTGTTACAGCATAGTTAAGTTCAACAAAAGAAGCTTGAGGGTGCTTTGCAAGATATTTTTTACCCATTGCTGTTTCTCGAATTCTCGGTGGTATAAAATCTATAGCTAATGTGCCATTTAAGACCTCGGCTGGTATATCAGACTCAATTTGAGGATAAATACACTCTGATGCGGTTGCACACATAACCTTCATCGGGTAACCAAGTTCAGTTAACTGCTTAAACATAGCGGCGTATTCAAAGTCTATCATTACCGTCATCAGGCTATCAATACCCTCGTAATTCATTTTTGTTAAAAGAGTTTTAAAATCTGTGGTACCAAAGCTATACCAATGTTCCTGGATGTTTGGCTCGACTTTTTTCATTCCCTCTAAACATAATTGGTTATATTCGGTTTGCGCCATTAAAACCCCTATTTTTTTATAATGTGAGTTTTCATTTGCGTATTGCATAAGTTGCTGACAACCTTCCATAGCATCAAAATGCGCTTTGAATGCATATGGATTGTCATCTAACATGCTGCGTGTGTATGCTTCGTAGATAAAAGGTGTTTTTTGATTTTTGGCTAAATCACTAACCGATTGAGCTGGTAAGTGAAATAATGCATTTAAAACATCCACATTTTCAACATTTAACAAAAAGTTTGCAGCATCTATACTAGCC
>CAZFPD010000127.1:0-1877 GCA_964521035.1 uncultured Candidatus Peribacteria bacterium | reverse complement strand
TGCAAAACAGATAGGAATTGTTCAGCAGATCTATGATTCATATTCACACGAGATGTAATCATAATTTCATGTGGATCCTTCGTATTTGGAATTGAGTATCCAAAATCCAAAACAACTTCATTAGCGTTAATATGGACACTTACGGCATTGGCATAGGCACCCGCTTTTGATTGTTCATCATTGAAAACCACTTTAATATTTTGATCTTGAGCATTAGCACCCTGGGCATTAGCACCTTGAGCGTCTGGCATAGGTTGAGCTTGAGCGTTCATAATTTTATTATTAAATATAAAGCGAAGTAATTGTGACAAGTTTTCTAGCAAATATCAAGCTAGAGTGCCAAATCAACTGTCATAATCTTAAAGTTTAAATAAAGAAATAACTCAAAACCCTCAAGCTTTTAACTTTTGCAAATAAGCAAATGCTTGAACAGATGCATAAACACCTTCGGCAGCTCCAATAATTGCCTGTTTATATTGAGCATCTGTCACATCCCCAGCAGCGTAAAGACCTGGAACATTAGTCTCTGCTTCTCGATTGATAATAATTTCATTCCTATAGTTCAATTTGGCACCAAGCTTGGCAGCTAGTTCAGATTTTGTGTTCCATCCGATAGCCACAAAAACACCATCTAAATCAATTCTAGATCCATCTTTGAGAAGCACAGAAGTTACTTTCTCATCACCACAAATTTCTTGGAGTTCGGTCTTATATAAGATCTCAATTTTGGGATCTTGTTCTATTCTCAATCTATTCACTGGCTCAGCTTTCATATGGTCATTACGAACCAACACATAAACCTTGGCACATTGCTGAGCCAAAATATTTGCATCTATAGCAGCAGTATCACCACCGCCGACAACTGCAGCAGTTTTTTCTTTGAAAAAATTAGCATCACACAAAGCACAAAAAGAGACCCCCTTATTCTTAAACTGTTCTTCGCCCTTAATCCCCAAATGCTTATGCTCGGTTCCCGTCGCCAACACCAAAGCCGCACAGTAGTAGTCACCTGAACTAGTTGTAAGGCAAAATCCATCTTTACCAACATAATCAGTACCTTTTGGCAAAACAATTTTCTTCACATCTGTGACCTTTTCATACTTAAATTCAGCACCAGTATCCTTGGCATGCTCCATAAAATCCATTCCCATCTGGAGCCCTGAAATAGATTTGATTCCAGGATAATTCTCAACTAAATGGGTAGTAGTAATCAAACCGCCAGGCTGCTCGGCAAAAACCAGCGTCGGCAAACTAAAACGAGCAGCATACATGGCCGAAGAACAACCAGACACACCACCTCCCACAACAATAATTGGATAAAAATTCATATTATTAAGTTTAAGTTTTTAGTGTATTATTTTATAGAAAAATTCTATTGTTACCTAATGAAAAAATCAAGAAAGTCAAAAAAATACAAAATCAAACTGTCAATTCCGGCCCAAATATTAGTTTTTATTAGTATTCTACTTATATATCTTGTTAATTTTAGCGGTATATTTAGTATAAAAAACATTCAAGTTCTAGAACAAAACCAGAGATCAAACAACACAAATATTCAAAACCTACTAATAGATATAAATAAAACAAACTTAATTCTAACAAAAACCCAAAACCTAAAAACCAGAATCACAAATCAATATCCACAAATAAACAATCTCAAAATTACAAAAATCTACCCCGACACACTACAAATTAATTTTGATAAATTTAAAACTCTTGCCTACGTAAACTACCCCAAAGCCCCAAATGGTTTTTTTACTATCAACGAAACTGGAATTCTCGAAAACCAAACAGAAAAACCCATCAACCTCCCAGAGCTCCTAATTCCACAAAACAACCTCATAGAGGGTATGCAAGTTATAACAACAGAGAAAATC
>CAZFPD010000126.1:0-1884 GCA_964521035.1 uncultured Candidatus Peribacteria bacterium | reverse complement strand
AGGAGTGCAATGTCCGAGAGGTTGCTATGGAGCACGAAAATATGGTTTCACCAAGGAGGGAGCAGAGTTAGAAGGAAGAGACGTGGAGGAAGAATGGGAAGCGAATCAAGAGCGAATCAGGCTAGCCGGTAAAGCGGAATAGTCGGAGAAGGTAGCTTATTTTTAATGTATGAAAGAAGCTTTCTGACATGAACCAGATCTTGTATTTTTCTGGATCCATTCAGACCATCTCAAAAATCGCTGAATATATTGGGACACAGCGGAGAAATCAGGTTTTCTTTTGTAAAAGGTAGCCTGACTCTTCCGCTGTGCTTGCTCATAAAGCCCGCTAATATTATTCTTGAATTTTGAAACACAACTTTCCGAAAGAGTAACTTTTTTATAATTTAAGTGCAGGCCACAATAATCAAAGCCTTTGGAGATTTTGCCAATGAATGTTTTTTCATTTGTATGAAGCTTATAATTATATGACTCTATCGACTTATACGTAATTTTTATTGCCCTACGCAACTGAGATTTAGTCTTGGTTAAAACAATTAGATCATCCATATATCTTGCATAGACAAAGCCTGTCTTTTTCATTGCCCTATCCCAGCACAGTAGCGCAACAGCACCAAGTAGTGGCGACAATGAAGAACCTTGAGGAATGCCCTTTTTTATATCCCAATATATTTCACCATAAGTTTCTGTCCGCCTAATTGTCTGCTCAATCAAAGCCAATAATCCTTTATCTGGAATCAATTCTTCTAGCTCATGCATCAATTGATTATGTGGAATGGATTGGTAGTAACTTTTTATATCGGTTTTAAACACAAATTTATTATTATTCAAATTTTTATTAACAAACTTTAATGCACCAGCAATGCCACCGTTGCCTTTTAGGTGGTAGGTGGGCCCAAGTTTTGGCAAGAGAAAATCCGTCAACACTTTTGTAATTGACCGCAATACCAAAGCATCCGGGGCAGACCAAATATACCGAATGCTCCCATCTGGTAGCCGATGTTGTCTGAGAGCATCAAAAGCATAGGTTCCAGATAAAATTGATTTTTGAATCTGAGGCATCTTATGATTCCACCGATATCTTAACTCCCAGACATCTGCAAATGGGCTATAATTTTTGCGCTTCTTGCACAACCATTCAAAAGCTTTTTTTAAATTGCTAGAAGAGCCAACTTTTCTAGTTAAATTTAACATTTTGCGGCGGATAGCATAAGGCTAAAAACTAATATTAATTTTGATAAAAACTTCATAAGAATCAGGGTATATAGTTTAATTTACAAAAAAAAGAGTTACTTTAAGTTTTTGGATAACCCCCAATCTTAAAATTTGCAATCTCTGTTATCCTATTTTAAAAGGTACGGAGTAGAAAAATGGATACATTTGTTTTAGGCAATGACAATATTTTGGTTGGCATGGATGAACACGGTAGTAAATCCATGGATTTTTAAACCGAACTGACGTTAGATAGTGTGATTTTGCTACCCTTTTGTAGACACCTTAAATATGAAGTACACGAACCAGGTGTTTAAAATATGGGTAAAATTGATCAAAAAGTTACGATAAAGAGTTTAAGCTAATGCGACCATTACCTTTTAAATGGGGGGGTGCCGGTCAAAGATGAAGTCTTTTTTACCCATTTTTAATCCAAAAAAATTAGCAATTTAGCTTTAAATTTGAAAGAAATAAAAAAGATTTGTCTTTTTGTTGATTTTAAGCTCCCAGATGAAGTATTCTTAAAATACAACACTCAGGTCCACGTTGGGCCGATAAAAATGAAGGAGGTTGTTATGAAGAAGTACTTGTTAATCATTGGTTTACTTGCAGGGTCGATACAAGTGAATGCGGAGGTAATGGAAAAGGATGTATGGGACGGGACAGCCTATC
>CAZFPD010000125.1:0-1923 GCA_964521035.1 uncultured Candidatus Peribacteria bacterium | reverse complement strand
TAAGTTATTAGAACAATTGGCGGCGATTTATGCTTCTCCTGCAAGTTCTATAAAGCAACAGCCTGGAGGCTCAATTTTGCTTCAAACTAAGCAGAACGGTTTTGAGCAGGTTTTGACCTTTACAGAGGCCGATCAGGATTATGAATTAGCTAATTTATTGACAAATATTAATAATGATAAGCTCCGCCAGGTTTATCAAATTGAAAAGTTGGCAGATAATGAGTTTGTTTGTCGAGTGAGCGATCAAACCCATATGTCTATGCGAAATTTTTTATTAATGCATGATTATAAAATTGATATCCAAACTGGAGGAAAATGGTTAGTAGAAAAAAATGGTCTAAGAACTTATATTCAAATGGAATATGGTAAGATTGATTTGAATGTTTAATATGTTTTCTGTAGCTTATGATGGTTCTGATTGAGCCAACTCTGACACCACCAAGCTACTTGTGGGCTGTTTGTGGTTTGTGTTATTTGATTTTTTGTGTTATAATAAGGTGATGTAATCAGAATTTAATGTTTTTGCAGGAAGGCTTTGGAAAATATGAATCAGGTTCTGGGTCTTCTGATAACAGGGAGAAGTCTAGGGTTAGGTCAAATATACGCCAAGATATTGGTGAGCTTGCCCAAGACTTGGCTTTACCTGGTAAAGATACTTTAGATGCACAGTTTATGTTATATTATATGGGGTTTGGATCGGAGCCTGACTTTTTTATAGATTTAAAAAATATTTTTCAGAATAAACAAAGCAAATTGACAATCAAATATGCAAATTCATCGATAGCTAAACAAGTAGATTCTTGGAATGCTAAGGCTGCATTTAGATTTTTAATGAATATCAGTTCTGGTATGCAAAATGGATTAATTGAATTTTCAACTGTGCAAGGTGGTCCTTTGTTCATGTCAGTTAAGCAGTTAAAAGATGTACAGAGTTTAGAGTTGTTGTCATTCAATCATAAGCCGAAGTACCTCAGTATGGCGGTTGGTGGTGAAATAGTTAGATTGTCTTGTAAGCCTAAGGTTAAAAAGAATGTGAAAGCTAAACTAGAAACTAAAATTAAAGCAAATCCGAAATTTCTAAGGCTTAAGTCTTTAATTGATGTTGAAGGTTTAAAGGTTTCTAATAGACGTTTGATGAGTTATTTTTGTTATAAACATTATGATTTAGCAGCGCTGCCATTTAGAATAAATGCTAATCTTCTTAAAAGTTTAGATAAACTTTATTTAAGAATTAGGAATCATACTATTTCTTTTACTGCTCCTAAAATTAGAAGAGTGGATAGGAAAACTCCAAATATCACACCAGAACCTGTGCGTTCGCCTATTACCAACTTGAGTATACCTAAATCATCTATACCAGTTGAGCCGAGCGTTAAAAATGTTAGTGGATCTTTGTTGTCTGATGATGTGATAGAGGGTTTGACCATGGAACACCTAGATAAAATTATTGAAAAATATGAGGAAACTGACCAGCCTTTAACTATACAGGAGGCTATAATTGTGTTGGCTTTAGATCGTCATGATGAGGTAAATGTATATAATAGTGTGCCAAGATTTATACCTGAGAACTTTCGATTTTTATTTTGGTCTATAAGTAGTGGTAAAAGGCATGAGAGTCCATCAACTCAGTCTGTTTTTTTCAAAAATTTGTTGAAAGGGGCCCATGAGATTGGTGATGATTACTTTGTAGTTTTATCTTATCCATCACGCAAACCAGTTAAAGTTTTTTTTAGGGATTTAATAAAAGCTACAAATGATACGGAAGATAAGAAAAGATTAATAGTTGTAAAATATGGAGATGGACAGCAAGTTCAATTTTCTTCTAAAACGCCGGGGGAATTCAGACAAAAAATGCAAAGTTTTTCTAAGAAATTTAAGATTCCAGGTAAATATAAAGAGCAGTTTAAGAAATTTCGTGATATT
>CAZFPD010000124.1:0-1940 GCA_964521035.1 uncultured Candidatus Peribacteria bacterium | reverse complement strand
AATTTTCTGTTGATCCCAACTTCATTACATATAGTGAATATAATAGATCTATCGTAGATGGAGGGCTTCCTGGAGGAGGAGCTGAGTATGCTAGAGCGACTCATCATCTTAATTTAGACGCAGGCGAAGTCGAGGCGCATAATCTTACTCTGCCCTTGCATTGTGAAGGCGACATCGCAAGTTATAGAAGTCATACAGACCCAGAATAAACCAAAAGCCTCACCTGAGGCTTTTTTTGGTAAAAGCTTACTGCTCATGCTATTATGTTAGCAGCAAACATATTCTGTTTTAATTTTTATAAAATAACCTCAGCCTGATGAAAAACATCACCCTGCCACCAGAGTTAGCAGCTTCTGTTGCTTCCGACAATAAGGACTTTGCAGTTAAAGCTGGGCGTGCCAAACCATTAAAAAAATCATTTTCTTCCATCCTGTTTGGAACTGTCTGGACAGCATTGACAGGGTTTTTTATATACGGTTTTGTGGGTCCACTACTACAAGGCCAAGAAGTCCATTTTGAGTCAAATGGAGTACCCATGGTTGCAAGCCCCGACAATCTTGATTCCCTGATAACCCCAGCAATCTTTCTGGGGGTTTTCGTATTAATCGGACTTGGCATATTGTCTTCCGGGATTTATTCCTTGTTCAAAAAGGGAGGTTATTTTGTTGGCACTCCTAATAGATTGGTGAATTTTAATAATGCCAAGCTGCGATCTATAGATTGGGAGCAGTTTACGGGGAACATAGAAGTTAGTGGCAATGCCCAAAAAGGCAATATTTCCCTGCAAATGAGGACAGGTAAACTGGTAAACCGCAAAAAGGGCCCTGCCCGATATGTACCTGATAGTATTTACATCTCGGAAATCCCAAATGCCTACGCAATTGCTAAAATCTGCAGAAAAAGGATCAAGGAAAATGACCCAACCCCAGCAGCCACAAGCCCCCACCTCACCTAAATGCCATAAAATATACAAGCAAACTTATATGCCAAACCATAAAAACACATTTGAATCCGCACAGTTTGTTCATCCTTTAGTCGTAGCTTCATACGACACTATTTGCGCAATTGATGATGAATATAAAATCCCAATAATTGAGCTAGCCCAGGAAATTGGCAGCCAGCTTAAGATTGTCGATGTGGGATGTGGGACTGGTTTGATGGCAATTCCACTTGCTAAAGAGGGCCATGATGTTATTGGAGTTGAACCAGCTCCTGCCATGCTGGATGTTGCGAAGAAGAAGGATTCTAATGTACTGTGGGTAGAAGGACTAGCTAAAGATCTAGAAAGCTACAATGCGGATTTGGTTATAATGACAGGACACATAGCCCAGTTCCACTTAAGCGATCAAGATTGGAACGATGCCTTAATAGGAATCCATAGATCCTTAAAAAAAGGTGCTTATTTGATTTTTGACAGTCGCAATCCAAATCAACTGCTCAATAAAGAAGGGTCCTGGCAAGCTTCAGAAGATGACCCCAATATTATAGAAGATCCAAAGCTAAAAACTATTCACACTTGGACGCAGTCTAAGTGGCAAGCAAAAGACAAAACCCTGCATTACACCCTGTATTATAATTTTGTAGATCAAGATAATACACTTGTGACTTCGGAAGATGTATTAAAATTTCGCACCGAAGAGCAGTTGCGCAATTCTCTCGAGCAACAAGGTTTTGCAATTCAAGACATTTATGGTTGGTGGGATCGCAGCCCAGTCACAGATGACTGTCGTGAATTTATCGTGATTGCCAAGAAAAAATAAGCTAGCCAAAAATACATTGTCGTTCGCTTTCTTCTACACTTCGGAGAGGGCAAATTAGGAGGTGGATATGTTGTCCAGATTTAAAATCTTGCAAGTATAAATGTCAAGAGATAATGAGCTTTGCAATCTTTCGCACGCTTGTTTAGAAACAGAGGAGGACTCAGATGTCGCATAACACAA
>CAZFPD010000123.1:0-1960 GCA_964521035.1 uncultured Candidatus Peribacteria bacterium | reverse complement strand
CTCAAGCCCCGGATCTCCCCAATGGCCTGCCCAATAAAAGTCCCAAACACCAAGAAATATAGAATCTGGTTGATAACTGGTGGCAAAAGAGTTTGTGTCCAAATTCGGAAGAACCGATTGGTTTCTTTGTTCAAAATAGTTAAGAAAGGAATTAACTGCTGCATTTTATTTGGTGTTTAATAGATCTAGGTAGACTTGTTCAAGTCGATTTTGGCTGTGGCGAATATCTAAGATTGGGTTTTTGGGATCAAGTTTTTGCAAGAATTCATGTAAAGACTGGGACTTTTTGAGGGTGATATTCATTGTCCTGTTTTCTATCATACATTCATAGCCCTCTAGCTGCCTTGGCGTCTTTTGGAATTCGATGAGGTAAGTTTGCTTGCTCATGTTTTTGAGGAGGCTTTGCTTGCTATCAATCGCTATAATATTCCCCTTCTTGATGACGGCAACATGATCACAGAGATACTCTGCCTCTTCTAGGTAATGTGTGGTGAGCAAAATAGTGACACCTTGATTGTTTAGTTTTTTGAGATAAGCCCACATTTGCTGCCTGAGTACGACATCGACACCGGCGGTGGGTTCATCTAGAATCAGTAGTTTTGGCTGTAGAATCAGGGCTCTGGCAATCATCAGCCGACGCTTCATTCCTCCAGACAACCGGCCTGATGGGGTGTGGCGTTTGGACTCGAGGTCGAGATCTTTGAGTAGTTGGTCTATGCGTTTTTGGGCCTCTTTTTTAGGGATTCCATAGTATCCAGCCTGATAGGTAAGAATATCTTCGACTTTTTCAAAAATATTGAAATTAAACTCCTGAGGTACTACAGCTACATGCTTTTTGGCCTCTATGAGGTCGGTGTCCAAATCGAGACCGAAAACTTTGACTGTGCCAGAATTTTTTTTGACTAGGTCTGTAACAATACCAATAGTTGTTGTCTTGCCAGCCCCATTTTCACCCAAAAGTCCGAAAAATGAGCCCGCAGGTACATTTAAATTGATTGATTTTAGTGCATGGATATTCGATCCATAGGTTTTATCTAGCTTAGATATTTCTAGTGCAAATTGCGTCATTTGATTTTTTAACTGATTTATGATATAATTTTATAATATTCGTTTGAAATTCTCAAATCTTGACAGCTGCCAATTCATTTTGTTGTTTAAATACGAGGGGATCGGAAAAAGCCTGCGAGCTGACGGGTGAAGGCCTTGGAGTAGATTTCGTAGTTAATTATGAGGCTTTGTGGAGTAAGCCTGGGCTTGGGCTAGAGTGAGCAAGGGCTTAGAGTAAGCCTGGGCTTGGGCTAGAGTGAGCAAGGGCTTGGAGTAAGCCTGGGCTTGGGCTAGAGTAAGCCTGGGCTTGGAGTGAGTGGGAATTATAAGGCTTTGTGGAAAATGTTTTGACTTGGGAATGGAATATCTATTTTATGGTCTTGGAATTGTTCGAGGATGCTCTTGAGGATGAGCTCGTTTTGCTTGAGGTACTCTTGGTAGTCGTTGGTGTCGAGTTTGTAGCGAATATTGAAATTGAGTGTGAAGTCTTTGAGCTCCGTCAAACGGCAGTGGATGATATTGGCTTGATTTGTTGTAATAGCGGTCTCGATAATTTTATGAACTTGGTCGAGTTTGGTTACAGAAGTGTCGTAGCTGACTCCTAAGTCAAATGTGATGGTACGATCTTTCATGCGTCCGTAATTTTCTATCTGTCCTCCTGTTAGGTCTTTGTTTGAGACGATTATTTCGGTGCCTACTAATGTTTTGAGGGTTGTTGATTTGAGGCCTATTTTGCTAATTGTACCTGAAACATTTCCAAATGAAATATAATCGCCGACATTAAATGGGCGGTCTATATATAGAGTAACTGCAGAAAAGATGTCAGCCAAGATACTTTGGACTGCCAGGGCTGCTGCCACACCACCGATCCCAAGACCGGCAATCAAAGTATTAATATTGACCCCATATTGGT
>CAZFPD010000122.1:0-1970 GCA_964521035.1 uncultured Candidatus Peribacteria bacterium | reverse complement strand
CCAATGATTATCAGACTTTTTTTCATAATTTGTAGGTTAAGAGTAATAAATATTTCGCCTAACGTTTCGGCATAGCCGAAGTTTGGCAGTGGTAAAATGGGAGCGCTAGCGACCCACCACTGCCAAACTTGGGTGAGCGAGCGTTAAGAAAACAAAATAATTTATTCCTGTTTTTGCCACCAATCATAATATGGTAGTAAATCTTTGAGTTTTACAGATTTGTCGGCGTCCAGAATAACCTCTGCATCTAAGTTTGATTCTCCAGCATCACGCATAAATTGGCGGCAGTTGCCACAGGGAGGAATAACGTAAGTTGCGCCCGCTTCGTCTTTCCAAACAGCGACTATTTTTTCGAAGTCATACACATTGTCAGCAATCATTGCTCCAATGGCAACCTGTTCAGCGCAAACATTTTGTGATCCAGAACTAACATTTACACCCAAATACAGCTTTCCATTTTTAGAAAGAAGGGCGCAACCGACATCTGCGCATGTGCCGTCTTTCATTGTCTTTGGGCGGACAACTGCCGCCGCTTTTTTGATAAGTTCTTTATTGGTCATAAGGGAATAAATTATTTTGTTTTTAGCTCGCGAACCGGCTATGCCGTGTTGTACGCTGTTATTTGGCTTCTCCTTAACCGTCACTTTTTGAGGAGAAGTAGAATGTTATAGCAGAACCAAGTAGTCCTGAAAACGGCGACATGATTGCTAGGATAAGTGTTATACCATTGTCGAAGCTTAATTTTTCGTACCAGAGTAATACGCTGGCAATGATGATAGTGACGGTTAATATCCCAGCAAAAGTATACAAAAGCTTAAGTGCAAGTGCTATACGAGAGTCTTCTCTCATTTGATCGACTGTTGGCCCCGATGATGTATAGTCTTGTTCTGCCATATTTTAGATTTCTTTTAGAATTTTTGCTGAGTAGGTTTTAATTTCTCCACATTCGGGACAAATACGACAAACAACAGGCACACCTGACCCTGGATTAAAGGCGACATTTTCACCTTTTTTGGTAACTTTTGTAAGTGCGTAAATCCCCTCAATTCTTTGAAGATCTTTATGATCGCAATTTGTGATTTGTTTGTCCATAATGTTCTTATTTAACGCTTCTTAAGATTATAGTCAGGTGTGCCGATTGTAAAGGTATATTTTTGCTGGGATATTTGCGAAGCCAAATAATGGCGTACAACGGCTGCGTATATGCGAACTTTGATGGCTGTATCATATGCCGAAGGCATACAGCCGTCAAAGTTGGGCCGAGGTTTTGTGACTGTGCGTTAGCCAGTCACATCAAAAACCGAGCCGCATATACGCTGTTGTCGGATGTATTTATTTTTTATGAGCTTGGAGAAATTTATCACAAAATTCTTGTAATTCTTCTTCGAAAGCCAATTCATAGGCATTGTTGATATTAATGCTCAAACTAAGAATACATTGAATTGCTACTACCAATCCTGATCGTAGACTTTCACTGCCACTAACAATGCCTCTGGGAGTCCAATGTATAATGGAAGATAGATCTGCATAAACAAAATTGCGAAAATCCCTTAGTTCCTTTTCGTTTTTTTTAATTATGTCATTTCGATGTAGAGGACTCCAATTTTGCTCTTTTTTATCTATGTCGAATAGACTTAGGCATTCCTCAATTTTTTCACTTCCAAATTTATTCTTATAATCCTCAATAAGTTCTTTTAGCTCTTCTTCTGTTTTTAAGAATTTACACAACAAAAAATCTTCATAAAGAGCATAAAGTCTCCAATTGATAGCAAAATTGGAGTCTTCTTGAAAACCCATATGATAAACATGACCTTCAAGTAGACATCTGCATAACACAACTGCTTCGTGATCTAGGCCTTCTTCTGATAGAACTATTACTGCTTTAGCGTATTGGATAGCTCGATGTAAGAAATGATAATTAAAAAAATCTACATCATACACATGAATGTTAAATTTAATTCACAGTATTT
>CAZFPD010000121.1:1318-2006 GCA_964521035.1 uncultured Candidatus Peribacteria bacterium | reverse complement strand
AAATGGCAGCTTCTTTTGCAGCTTTGGCTAACGATGGAGTCTTGATGAAACCAATGCTTATAAACAAGATGGAATATTTTGATGGTAGACAGGAGGAAATTGAACCAGAGGCTGTGACTCGAGTTGTATCTAAAAAGACTGCAGATACTTTGACTGCAATGCTGACTTCGGTAGTGGACAATGGACAGGCTGCTGAGGGGCAGATTCCTGGCTATAGCGTAGCTGGCAAGACTGGTACGGCTCAAACTTATTTAAAAGGTAAGCCTTTGGAGGGTGCTGGTACGACCTTTGCGACTTTTGTTGGGTTTTTCCCGGCGAGCAGGCCAGAGCTAGTAGTTTTGACTAAGATAGACAAGCCGCGGAGTTCTCAGTGGGCGTCTTCGACGGCATTGCCTTTGTTCAAAAAAATCGCTGATTATTTGGTTAGTTATCTTTCGATTTCGCCTGATAGATAAGATTCTTGTTAATTTTTCTCACAAACAGCCCTTTTGTCAAAGGTTTTTTCATTTTGCTTGTCTATCTAGGTTCTGATTCTTTTGGGTTGGCTTTTGCAAGCTGTTTTTTGCTTTTTGTGTATGCGTTTTGGTTATGTTATTCGCTCGTCAATGTGTGTTTTTGTAAAGCTTGCTACTGAATGGGTAGTTGAACAAAAAAATAGAAACTTTATTCTTATTCTAAGTCTGTATAT
>CAZFPD010000121.1:0-1308 GCA_964521035.1 uncultured Candidatus Peribacteria bacterium | reverse complement strand
AAATTAAATTTCTTTATAAAAACTTATAATCATAAATTGTATGCAGATCACTTAATTTACTTATTTGTTTAGTTATAACCGTTATTTGGAGTTTGGATTATGTTTGTGTTATAATATTGAGATCTAAAAAAAATTTTAACCTTTGTATATGTCTAACCAATTGAAGAAAATATTGCTGGGAGCGCTGTGTGTGCTACTAGTGATGATCGGATATGTGTATGTGGCAACCGATAATTCGGTTCCACCAAAAATGCCTGAGGCGCAGTCTGGAATGACTGGGTTTACGGTGATAAACGGAATTACCTTCGTTAATTCTGAAGATTTTAATATTGCATGTGATGGAGTTTATCGGACTGCAACCAATATTGCAGCTGGTGATTCTTTTAGCTTTGCTTTGAGTTTGGATCGGGATGCGACTGTGAGTGAATTGCTTTCGCAAATAGGTCCTGGAAATGATGCCTATGTGGTGTTCTATTTCGACCAAAAGACTCAAAACTGGATCGAAGTTGGTTCCAACTTATTTGGAGCGACTGTGAGCCGTGTGGCTTTGAATCAGTTTAGTTCTCATGTGGTACCTGCAAATACTGCAGTACTTGTGATGACTTCGAATCCTGTACAAAAATGTTTCAAGCCTGGGCAAAGAAATTTTTCAGAGCTTGAAGACGTAAGTGGGTGGTCTCTCAAATATGTGCCAAAAACTACATTGGTTGATAATGTGAGAATGGCTTTTGAAATTCCACAAGGTGGTGTTGCTCGAGAAATAGACATGTCGAGCACAAAATTTTTAAAAAAAGGTTTATATTGGTTATTTTATGATTACTCTGCAGAAGCAGAGAGGTTAGACACAAAAGGAGTGGCGTTTAGTCAGTTCGGTAATTTTGACAGCACGAAGGCGTTTGTAACTTCGACAGCAGGAACTTCTGCTGTGATGGGGCGCTTTAATTTTGCGGCTGTTGAGCAAGATATTGATTTTATGCATTTGAGACTTGGTACGACTACTGAGGCTGAATTTAGAAGGGCTGTAGATAATGTGACTATAAAAGTAACCTTCGAAGGAAATACAGAGCAAGCAGTTGAACCTGTGACTGCAATGATTTTTGAGAATGGTGCGGCGCGAATTGATTTTCTGCCTAATTTTGGAAATTTGGTTGCTCAGGGTACTAGAGTAGAGGTGGAATTTGCTTTGAATCCTGCCGATTCGAATGTGAATTTGGAAAATGCAATTGCATTTGGTTTTGGAGATCCATCTGATGATGAGTTCTTTGTGACAGAGGCAAAAGCTTTGAGGCCTACTCAGGTGGTCAGTTC
>CAZFPD010000120.1:0-2018 GCA_964521035.1 uncultured Candidatus Peribacteria bacterium | reverse complement strand
AATTTGTTTGGGTAAGGTAAATACGGATGAAATGACTTGTGGAGCTTCGACAGAGACTTCTTGTTTTGGCCCAAGTAAGAATCCTTATGATTATAAAAGAGTCCCGGGAGGTTCTTCGGGAGGCTCGGCTGCAATGATTGCAGCAAATTTAGCTGTGTTTTCTACCGGAACAGATACAGGAGGCTCTATGCGTTTGCCAGCTAGTTTTTGTAATGCGGTTGGCGTGAAGCCAACTTATGGGCGGGTTTCTCGTTCTGGAGTTCTGTCTATGGCCTCGAGTTTAGATACGATAGGACCTATAACTAAGACTTGTGAGGATGGTGCTTTAGTTTTAAATGTGATGGCCGGTCAATGTGATAGGGATGCAACTACTATTGAAACGAAAGAGGATTTTACTGCAAGTTTAACTATGAATTTGAAGGGAGTGAAAATTGGAGTGCCTAAGGAATATTTTGAGTTAGGTGTAGATCCGCAAGTTGATGAGATTACTCGTAAGGCTTTAGATTTTTATGAAAGTCAGGGGGCTGAACTGAAGGAGATTTCTTTACCCCTAACGAAATATGGAGTTGCGGTTTATTATGTAGTTTCACCGTCGGAGGTGGCCACCAATATGCAAAGATACGATGCTATCAAATTCGGTAAGGCTCCGGAGGATGCTACTGATTTAGAGGATTTTTATATGAAGGTAAAATCTCGGGGATTTGGTCCAGAAATGAAGCGGAGAATTATGGTTGGTAACTTTGTCTTGTCAGCCGAAAGTTATGAGGCTTATTATATGCAAGCACAGAAGGTTAGGACTTTAATTATTCAGGAGTTTGCTCAAGCTTTTGAGGATGTAGATGTGATTATGGCTCCAGTGTGTTTGACTCCAGCTTTTGCATTGGGTGAAAAAACTCAGGATCCGGTGGCTATGTATAAGTCAGATTACTTGACGATTCCTTCTGCAATTGCAGGTTTGCCTGGACTGTCTGTCCCGGCCGGATTTACAAAAGAGGGCTTGCCAGTTGGTTTGCAGATTTTAGCTGCACAAAAGGATGAAGCTCGTATGTTTGCTATAGGTAAGGCTTTTGAGGATGCAACTCAATATTATGCCCAGGTCCCAGCTTAGTTTAATAATTAATTTTAGAGTATGAAAACTAGAATCTATCTTTCTTTGGCAATTGTTTTTTTGTTATGTTTGTCAGTTTGGGCTTTTAAATTTATAAATTCTGATTCAGGAGTTTTGGATGAGCAAGTCGTTCAGTTGGCTTCAGATAAGTCTTTGGATTTACCGGTGTTGTTAGATGTAGGAGCGCAGCAGGTTTATTTTATGACTGCTAATCAGGACCCGCAGGTAGTTTATCATGATAAGGCCTTAGAATACGAAAAGGCCAGTTTTGACGAGTTGGATGTTCCGGTGGCGCCGGGATTACAGGCCAAAAGCTTTGTTTATGCGGTGGCAAGTAGTGATTTTGGGATGGAAGAGGAGGATTTGTCTTTAAATATTGATGGACATGAAATGAGTTTTGCTAATCCTAATGTTTTGACAGTCCATATAGAAGAGAGGGTGCAGCGGGGAGTTTTGCAAATTTTAACAAATAAAAATTTCAGTGATAATTTTCAGGAATATATAAAAATTGAACCGGCGGTTGCTTTTTCTGCTCAGCGCGTGCCTCAGACCGGTACGATAGAAATAAATTACTCTAACTTTAAGGAAATGCCTTATCGCTTGACCTTGGAGAGGGGCGCGTTTGTGGATTTTGATGAGGCGCGGCAGTTAGTGGTGCGAGTTGGTAAGAGTCGTGCGCGGGTGCCTCATAATTTTAAGAAATTAACTCATTTGAATAGTTTGAAAAAGACTTTTGCTTATTACCATAAGGATCCGCAAAGTTTAAATTTGGAACTGTATGAATTTGATAGTTTTGAAAGTTTTTTTGAGGCCTATACTACTTATCCTGAGGGTAGAGATTTTTTAGATTTGATTAATTCTAGTAGTTTGACCAAGCTGAGTCAGCTTAACTTGGAATATGATAGGTCGC
>CAZFPD010000119.1:0-2028 GCA_964521035.1 uncultured Candidatus Peribacteria bacterium | reverse complement strand
GAGCATGAAGATAGGATCTTGGCAGAATTGTTGCCGCTCAAACAGTCCGCTCCAGTTCAGCAGCCAGCCGCTCCCAAAATCACAAGGGAGAAGACTAGAGCAAAGCTAGTTGAGCAAATTGATGTCTTCGGACGACCTACCAAACCTTAACAAATACTTTACAAGAGTAGAGAAACTAGGTATAATTAAATAAAAAAATGCAGAATTATACCCCTTTCAAGTTAGGTCTCCATGCTGTCCGCAAATTTAAGAAATATTTCTATTGTTTTGCAATTTTAGCGCTGTTAGCAAATCTGGCCCTAGTTTTTCGACCCTATATGGTAAAAATTGCCATCGATACTATTCAAGCCAAGCAGACCACGCAGATTTATATAGCGCTTGCTCTGTTTGCCCTAGTGCAATTTGGGGCCAACATTATGTTCATTTATTCAGACAAAATGGGGATGAATTCCTTTAATAAAATGCTGAAGCAGACCAGTGTAGATTTAGCGCGCTACGTGGCTCAGCATTCTTACAGCTTTTTCATACACAGCAAGGTCGGAACTATACTGTCGGATATCAGGACTCTAAGTCTAGTGCCATCCGTTTTATTAGAGTTTATTTTTCAAATTTGCACAAATCTGGGACGTATTTTGCTAATTCTCGGGATACTCTTAGCCATAAAACCCTCTGTAGCTGGGTTTATAATGGCTTGGTATGCTATATTGGGACTAGTTTTATATTTAGAGGTCCGGCTCCTCAAAAAATATAGCCAGCCCCACGAAGCCCGCCGTGCCAAACTAGATGGTGATATCACAGATAGCATTGCCAACATGAGCGTGTTAAGGATTTTTAACGCCAAAGCAGCCAATCAAACTAGACTTAATAAAAAGATCAAAGCTTATAGAATTGGAGCGGTCAAAACCTGGCATGTCAGAGATTTAATGGATATTACTTCCGATCTTGCTTGCGCCTTACTAACAGTTGCCCTCTTTGCCATTTCTATTCCGCTATATTTTCAATCCATATTTACGCTAGGCGATATATTTTTAATTTATGCCATGCTTGGATACTTAGATTATTGTATCGAACAAGTTACTCTTTTTATTAAGAATTATGATAAAAATTGTGCCAGCCTAGAAGTTGGGGCAGCCAATTTATTCAAACCCCAGGGAGAAAAATTTCAAGCCAAGTCGCCAGTTAAGATAAGCCCACAAGCAGAAATTGAATTTAAAAATCTAAATTTTTTCTATGAAAAACGCCAGATATTTAAGAATTTTAACCTACACATTCCCTACGGACAAAAAGTCGGATTAGTTGGTACCTCTGGCTGTGGCAAAACGACCCTAGTCCAAATATTGACGGCCTTACATAAGATCCCCACAAATAGTCTGTGGATTGGAGGCCAAGATGCTGCCAAATTAGACCTAGAGCAACTACGAGCACAAATTTCTATGGTGCCCCAAGACACCAGTCTCTACAACCGCAGTTTGCTGGAAAACATAACCCTAGGCAAAGAATTTACCAAGCAGCAAATCCAAAAGGCCATCCAGGCATCCTATTTACAAAGTTTAATTGCAGACCTGCCAGAGGGCCTAGCAACTAAAGTTGGCGAAAGGGGAGTCAGGCTTTCAGGCGGACAGCGCCAAAGGGTCGCAATTGCCCGCTGTATTTTACACAATGCTCCTATTATTGTTTTGGATGAGGCCACGTCTGCCCTAGATTCTGAAGCCGAAAACATTATTCAAAAAGCCCTTTTCAACCTCAGTCAGGGTAAAACTATGATAGCCATTGCCCATAGATTGTCTACCCTTAAAAATATGGATCGCATTTATGTTTTAGAAAAAGGTCGGATTATCGAGGCTGGCTCTCATCAAGAATTAATTCAGCAAAAAGGCAAGTACCACCAACTCTGGGCCCACCAAAAAGGTGGATATATGTAACTTTGATCTATGATATCAAGCAATCCCTTCAAATTTTCCTGGCAACACGCGACCGGCGTGCGTAAAAAACTGATACTAGCCTTAGTTATTTTTGTGATCGCCTACG
>CAZFPD010000118.1:0-2074 GCA_964521035.1 uncultured Candidatus Peribacteria bacterium | reverse complement strand
TTTTTCAGTTATATAAAATCCGCCGAGGAATTTAAGACATTCAGAAGTACCTATTTTTATAATGGTAGCAAAAGACACATCTTGAGGTCCATAATCTCCGATATGTTTTAACGGAAGTTTGCCCTTTTTGCGGTTAGATTTTTCTTGTATCCCTTTCGTATAAAGGGATTGAGCGAGTTAAAGGTCGTAGTTGTCTGTGGACACATGTCCAATTTGCGAAGGAATGGTTACCTTTGCGGCGTTTAATAAATTTTTACATAAGCTATTAGGTTGGTTAATTTTATTAATTTGAAATCCAGCAACTTGGACAATAGAAGTTGTCAAAGTTGATAATGCGGTCAATCCCTCTGGTACGGTCATGTTGCTGTTTTTCCAATATTCTGATAATTTTTTTTGTATCATGAAGGCAAGCATAGTAATAAAGACATGAGCCTTTGTTCTGTCCTCCCTTCTTAAGAAAACGGGTCTAATTTCTAAATGACTTTGCTTCATGACTCTAAAGGCTGATTCAACTAAAGCAAGGTCTTTGTATCTAGCGTGTATGGTTTCTTTGTCTATTTTCTTAGCTGTAATATCAGTTGTTATACAGTAGCAGCCATCTAGTTCTGAGGCCTTATCAATTTCTCCTTGGTCCATGCTATGTGAAATAATTCTGTTGGTAGCCGCGAATGTAATAAATTTATTTACTCCAAGTTTAGTCGCATAAGAGTTTAAGTCACGTAATGCAATCTCTATCTTTGCTTTATTATGTTTGGATAAATATTTATTCTTGGTGTTAAGTAAAGATTTCACTGCTTCAATTTTCGAATTACGAACAGATTCTATTTCTTCTTGTCTTATTGGATTGCGTCTCAAAATATAACGCTTATCTTCTGTTTCTACTTCTTGTAAGTTCTCGTCAAACAGAGATAACTGCAATTGACCGTCATTAATCAGTTTCTTTATTTGTGGCTTTCCAATTGCGGTTATATAGGAAAACGCTTCTGGCATATCTTCAATCTGTCCTTTGGTCAGCATTGCTCTATCACCAACCAAGGTAAGTTTTTGAACTTTAAATTCTTGCTGTAATAATTTGATTTGATCGGAAACTGTCTTAGGATCAGATGTGTTGCCTTTGAAAACGCGAACTGCAACTGGATAGCCCTTGCTGTTTGTGAGCAATCCTATGACGATTTGCTTCTTTCCTTTCTTCTTATCTCTGTTATATCCGTATTCAGCAAGAGCATTCTGGTCACCTTCTAAATAGCTGCTTGTTACGTCATAAAGGTATAGATTTGTATTGATTTTATGTTTCTTTTGCAACTCCTTTTCAATCTCTGTCTGCTTTTTTTCTATCCAAGATAGGTTGTTGTATAACTTTTTAGCTGTCACTTCCTCTAATGATAATAATTTCTCTGCAGCATGAATATCTAATGCTCTGATCAAGGACAGTCTCGATCCTTGAAATAATACTCTGCCGATTACCTGCCATAAAGCAAGCTTGCCTTTGGCCCCTTCTCCTAAAGCGCTTGAGATTCCTAGTTCTTCTGCTATTTTATTAATTAATAAGACAGCTCCATAACTCTTGCCTTGCACTGGTTCTAAGTCTTTGATACTAGCTAAAGACTGGAGTTCGAATTTGTGTTTTAGAGCTAGTTTCATCGCTTCGATCTCCTCTTCCTTCAGCCTACAAAGACTTGCTATTGTGCGCTTCTTTACTTTGCCATTTTCTCTGTATGATTCGCGTAATAGATGGCGTTTGTATTGCTTTCCGTGCCTTGTATATGGAGCAGTGTCTACATACATCTCTAACCTCAAATTAATTAACTCATTTTAAAATAAAACTTTAAGAGAATAATGTCAAGTGTTATTTTTTAGAATGCAGTGACCACGTGCTTCTAAGCCAAAACGTCTGCAAGTCAAGACTGCTAAGGGGAAAATGGGGTTTTGGGGCTTAAAAATGGACAAACTTCCGTTATAAGCGCTCCTTTAAGTGCTATTGAAAACCACGAAATATTATCGTAACACTCAAGTGATGTAATCTTACAAACTTCTTTATCTCTTCCTCTCTCATTTGAAAAACCTCCTTTTCTTA
>CAZFPD010000117.1:1664-2147 GCA_964521035.1 uncultured Candidatus Peribacteria bacterium | reverse complement strand
ATCAAAATCCAGAATCACTTTTTTAGATAAACGGGGTAAAGCCTCAAAAAAAGGCAAAACTATTGCTGAAACCTTAACTAAATCCAGTTTTAATTGTTCTAGCTCTAATTGCCAATCCTGAGGAGTTACGCCAGCTCTTTTCAAATCCGCTATCTGCTGCTTTAAATCATGAATGTATAAAAATTTGCCTTCTTGGGTGATCTTTAAAGGATGATTTGGAGGCAAACTCTGGATTACATCGGTCAAAATTTGCAGAGTCTGCACCTCATCGCACATTTCATAATCCGACTGCTCACCAAAAAAATCACGATGAGAATAAATTAAATTTTGAGAAAAACTATGAAAAGTCAAAACATTTACCTTCAAGGCCTCTGCCCCTATAACAGACTGCAAACGGGCCTTTAAATTCACCGCTGCTGCGTCAGTACAGGTCAAACATAAAATTTCATGAGGGCTGACATCTACACTAGATAAGATATTTGC
>CAZFPD010000117.1:0-1654 GCA_964521035.1 uncultured Candidatus Peribacteria bacterium | reverse complement strand
ATAAATTGCTTGCACAGCTTGTTGCTGTTGCTGATTTAATTTCTGCAACCTAGTTTTAAAATGTTTTAACATATTTATTTTTTTGATCAATTTCAATTTACCAGAAAAACAGTTTAATTTCTTTACAATTTTCTAAACCCTAAATAGAATAATATTAATCTGAAAAAATTAAATGGAAAACGCAAAATATAGTAGCCTAGAAGAACAAAATATACAAGAGCTTGTAGAAAGAACCGATGATAAAAAGCAAATCAATCAGCTAAAGAATCTGATCAAATCGCAACTATCTGAAGAGAGCAATCTTAAAAAATTTTTAGACGATACCCAATCTAAAAACCTCTTAGAACAAATTCAACAAAGTCCTGAAAAACTGGGTCAAATTCAAGCCGAAATCCAAACCCGCAAACAGAACTTTCAAATTGCTATTCGCTCAATTTTCAAACCACTTAGCGAAAATCCACATTTATTAAACCAAAAAGAAGAAACCCTAGCAACTAGTCTTGTTCAATTTCGCATCCTATCTCCCAAACAACAAAACGCCCAAATTGAAACTCTACAAGCCGAAATCAAAGATAGACAAGCCACACTCACCGCCTTACTTGCAATCAGCAACAACAGCCAAGATTTTAATGAATTATCCTTAAATGATCGTAAAAAATACTTAAAAAAACGCCAGCAAACTCAAAAACAAATCCTAAGCCTCAGCCAAAAGTATCCAAACTTTCATAAGCAAATGCTTATCGAGACAAAACAACAAAGCCTTAGTGAAAACCAAAAACTATTCAAAAACCTTAAACAAAGACTCGATCCCAAAAAGTCTCTGAACAAGGCATTTCCCAACGGAAACGGGAACACTGAAAAACATTACCAAGCACTATACCCAGACTTTCTTATACTAGACAAAGAGCACAAGCAAGCCATCCTAAAAATGATTCGCCAGGACCTCAAACTCAAATACATTACTAAAATCAAGCAAAGTCCAGAACTGGCTCCCAAAGACATTGAAATCATGACCCAGACAACCAACAAACATAATTTTGACATCAATTTACTATGTGCCTGCCTAAATCACTTTGATTACAACATTAAAATCGCCAAAGAGTGTAGTGCATATGCTAAACAAGTTCCAGCCAAAATATTAAGCCACTTTAACTGGAAACAATTAGGATCCTTCGATCGTAAAGAATTAATCAAAAGTACTAAAATCCAAAAATATACTGCCGACCACAGCCATCTGGAATACGACGAACTTTTTACAAAATATTGTCAAAATTTCTTCCTTGCCCAAGACCTACGTTTTTCTCATTCAGAACAAATCCAAATTTTAAATTCCTTTCAAAACGTTAAACTACAAGACAAACATAACATATTAAATTATTTAAAAATCCAACATAGCCAAGCTACCAATCTCAAACTCCAAAACAAAACTCAACAAGCCAAATTTCTCAGCCATTTACCCCAGCGCTTAAAACTCCAAGCAGATTTTGAAAACCTGAAGGCTTCCAACCAAAAACTCCATTTTGAAAACTTCCTTCAACTAGAATTTTCCAAAAAATGTGAATTAATTCAAGGCCTCCAAAAAGCTGAACAAAGACAACAAGCCAAAATTCAAAAATTTCAAAAATGCAATCAGCAAACCTTTAAAAACCCCTAT
>CAZFPD010000116.1:0-2165 GCA_964521035.1 uncultured Candidatus Peribacteria bacterium | reverse complement strand
TAAGCAGAAACATCAGGCTTTATTCCTTGGAAAATTGATTTTAAAGCAAAAAAGTATGATTTAAGAAGGTTAGTGTTGGAAACATATAAAAAAATACCTCCAGGAAAAGTCTGTTTAGAATTTTCGGAAGGTGTTTTAAAGTGGGTATCAGCTTTGAGTGATGGTTTGCAAGTTGTGAACCCTTATTTTACAAGGTCTGTTTCTGAAACCTCTACAAAACGAGGTGTTGTTGAACAGCGACATATTCAAGCCTTATATAAAATGGCTTTACGTCACTTACGCAATAATAATGCAGATAGTCGTTATGATGAGATACTTGAGAAATTTAAGGGTATTGAACTTGATTAACATTAGATTATGTGATAAAATTATAAGAATGATTTAAAATTAACTATGATCTATTATAAGCCTACTGATAATTTAAGTGCTAACAAAGTTGATGCATCAGATAAAAGAACTATTACTATGGAGGCCTCTCATGAATTGGGACGTTTTCAGTTAGATGCTACGGATGCTGCAAAAGTTAAATTAAACAATTTAAAGACTGATGCTAAGCATGCAGAGGCTTTACAAAATGCCGATATTTTGATTAAGGTTGGTATAGATGCGACTTCGCACGGTATAAATAAGTTGTATGATGAGCCCTATGCCTATTGGAAAGATTTAAAAGAGGGTTTAGAGTTGTTGAAGACTACATCTGCTTATTGGGCTAGATTAGGTGCTAAGGAAAAAACAATGGCGGATTTTATCTTGAGCTTTGATTTTGGTAATCAGGTTTTATTTGATGCAGCTGCTAAGATTTTTAAAGGACGTGGGAAGCTTGGTGATAAAATGGTCAAAGCTCGTAGAAAGTCTGCAAAATTTTATAAATTGCATGGCTGGTTGTATCAAAATCGTGAAGCTTTGTCGGCTAAAACGATAGAAACTGAAAGTTCAAATAAGCATGACTTAATGAGTATTGCTTTGGCTTTTAATAGAGCTGAGCAAATGTATGATACTTTGTTGGATGGTACATCTGTAACTAGAGCTAAAAAATATAATCTTGAAATTCATGCATCTGCTAATCAAAAAACACTTGCAGATCGCTATGCTAAATTAGAGATGACTTATACCTTAGAAGATCCATCTACTATGGCTATTCCAGCTTTGATTAATAAAATTAGAACTATTTTAAATGATCCGGGTTCGGCTTTGAAGTCTATTTTACCTTATTTGTCTGCTTTCAACACAAAAGCATCTCCTAAGCCTACACATGTGCAGATGCTTCAAGTAGTAGATTTAATTTTACCTGATCACGTTGCTTCTATTGCTGATATTCGGCCTTGGTTTGATGCTTTGCTGACAAAGTTAGGCACTGCTACTACAACTGTCGCTCAATTTAAGGCGGTAATTACAAAAGATAAAATGCAAGTCGGTTACGAAAAGGTTTTAACTAAATTTATTACTTTTGATAAATTGCAAGCAATTGGTTCTGACTTAGTTCTTACCGATCAGCTGATGGATGATATGATAGAAACGACACCTGTTCCTGCGGCTTTGAATTTGGATGAGCAAAAGAGCCAAGTTTTTAGACATTTAGCGACATTAGAAGAAGTTGTAGGGCCTGCTGGCATTTTAGCTAGATTAAGAAAACGTGTTGGCTGGAATGGTGCAGGATCTACAGACTTTACTCAGAATCTAGCTTTGCTGACTAAATATACTCGTCCTTCTGTGGCTTTGCCGCCAATTGATGATTATGAAGCAGTGTGGATAATCTTAAATACTGATAGCTTGCGCTTAGCAAATGAGGATCTTGAACATAATGCAAAGAGACTAGAGATGTTAGAGAAATTACAGGCCAAAATAAATGAGATAAAGGATAAGGAGGCTACAAATGATGTAAAATTCACTAATAGGGTTCGGTATTATTGTAATAAAGATGGTGGTGATTTTGAGCCGTTACAAAAGCTTTTAAGGAAATTGAAACCACATGGACCTCAAGATTTATCCATTGCTGCACTGAAAGAAGTAGATAAAGATATAGGAGGTGATACTGGGTTAATTCCTGCAAATAAAGAAACGTTAATGAAGCTTTTGGCACCAGCGGTCGATGCTAGCATTTCGATTGTTAATGGACCTAATGGTTTGATCAAAAGACTTGAGCGTTATGGAGCATATCAAAAACC
>CAZFPD010000115.1:0-2187 GCA_964521035.1 uncultured Candidatus Peribacteria bacterium | reverse complement strand
ACTGGATGCTACAAGAAAAAGATGGGAAGTATAATCTTAGAGTTCCTTCATTAGACACTAATTTCAATTCTGATATATCACAATTGAAAGATGATATTTTAATTACAGAGCTGGAGCCTTTAAAATTTTGGTCTCAGGGGGTATCTAATATCTTTCATGGCGTCATAAATATGCACAGGCAACCACAAAACTGGATTCCTTTCCGCAAACAAAAATTCAAACAACTAACATTAGACGAATCTCACAAAGATGGTTGGTATACACAGGAGGTATTGTGGAGATTGTTCAAAAATATTTCAGAGAATATTTATACATGTTTTCGAAATCCAAATATCAACAAACTTAATAATATCCTGCGTCACATCCAAGCTAATCCATTTTCTCACGTTTCTTGTATATCTTTTAAGAAAGACTACCAATCTTCAAGTAATGATTTAATAAATGAGAAGCAAGTCCCTAGCTACGATATTATGAAAAAACACGCATATACAATTCATTCAGTCACCAGTGATTATATTACTCTAATAAATCCATGGAGCCGTGGGACTCAAATTATACTTCCAAGAGCAGAGTTAGGAAAAAAAATACAGCAGATTACCTCAGTTATTCTGCCTCAGGCGCTAAATAGATTTAGTGGCGTAGGTATAACAAAAAAAACACCAATAAATCTTTCATCAACAAACTCTTACTTAAAGGTGATGCTTGGTCAGGCTTACAAAATCAATAGTGACTCTTCTATCTTCAGCTCCTACATACCTGCTACCAAGCTCAAAATAGAAGGGCAGTCATATTATATTTCTAGAGATTGTTTGGGGCCACAACTAATTACAAATTCAGGTACTAGATTGCTAAGTGTGGGTGATGAGCAACCAGTGGGTGAGTATTCATACTCTAAGGACTTTTTAGATATTGGACTCAATAGAATCTTCGTCAACACTTATCAAATAGATAGTGAGAAAACCGTTTCACTAGGCTATTATCAGGGGCATTTGACGATTGAATCCAATAGTGAGCTAAAGGTTTATTATCCGCAGGCGCATACACTGCAAAAACCAGCCTTCTATCAAAATCTCAATCAATTCAACCAGCATCTATCAATTCAAGCTTTTAACCAAGACAAAGCATCCGAATTCACTATCTATTCATCACAATCAGATGTATTTGTCCAGACTCTACGAGAGGTAGAGCAGGTAGGAAGCACAGAAGATTTTGCCTTCTTTTATAACATAGATTCAGACAGATTAGAAAAGGATCCAAATCCATTTAAATTCGAAGGTGAAACAGGATTTTATATGCTTATGTTTCAAGGAGATTTGCGCTTATTCCCTGTAAATTGCCAAGCAATTATCTACAATTGTTAAATAACTTCTAATTTATTTACAAGCCATCAAGCTTGTTTCAATCAAGTCTAAATGTTATGCTTTTAGCAAATATTTTAATATCCACCCACATGCCAAATCAGATCAATGATTCGCAGCCAGAATCAAGCAAACAAGCTCCCAATCACCAGCAAGAACTCTCACCTCAGCATATAGCCTTGTTAGATAGAATCACCCAGGTGTTTGGCATAAGCGCCGCCCTCAGAATGAAAGAGTTGTTTATAGACTTGCCAGATTATATAGATCGTATTGAATCAGACCCCCAGGCGCAACAGCAGATGACAGAGATAATCAATCAGCTGGAAAAGCTATTAGTCTTTCCGAGTTTCCGAGTTTTTTTGATGATGAACCTAATAAGCACAAGCTAGATTCGAAGGTTTCCTCAGATTTAAACACCATCCTCACTGATGTCGGCAATTCCCTAGGAGTTACTGTTCGTACTACAAGCGGCTACAGACAACCAAAAAAAGGCGACAGTGGACGCCACCACGGTGATGCTTCAGACGTTGCCCTAAGTGTAGATGGTCGAGAGCTAAGCTTATTAAATTCCAAAGACCGACCAATTGTACAAGAGTTTACAAGAAGGTTTCTACTTTTTTCTCGCCAACGAGGCTTCACCCCATCTGTCGGCTGCGCAAATCACAACCACCCTCACCCCCAAACCGGCGTTTACTACATGAAGGGGAACCATTATCACTATGATATTGCCGTTGGCAGAAGTATAGACTCTAACAGAGACACTTCTTGGGGGGGATCCAATGATACCAAAGGTGCTCCAGCACCAGACTGGCTCAAGTCAGTCATGAAA
>CAZFPD010000114.1:1779-2188 GCA_964521035.1 uncultured Candidatus Peribacteria bacterium | reverse complement strand
TAAAATGAGGGCACCAAGCAATAATAGATAATAGGCAAATATGCTCAGTGAGTGCCTTTTGTATAGTTGCATGAGGAATCTGATTGAAATGTAGCCGGCTATTAGAGCTGCAAGAAAGCCTGCAGATAGGGATGCACTGGGGACTGCCGTGAGGCCTTCGGATTTAAATAACAGTGTGTAAACGAGGGCGCCAAGGATGGCTGGAATGGCAATGAGAAACGAGAATTTGGCTGAGAGTTCGCGGTCTTGGCCGGTGAGCATGCTTGTGGCAAGGGTGGTTCCGGAGCGAGAGATGCCCGGCAACATAGCAAAGACTTGGGAAAGGCCAACGATGAGGGCGTACAGCCAGCTTGGGTAGCTAAGTTTGTGCTTGATTTTGGGAGCGAGTTTTTCGGAAATCAGAAAGTAT
>CAZFPD010000114.1:0-1769 GCA_964521035.1 uncultured Candidatus Peribacteria bacterium | reverse complement strand
AGGTAGGCTACGATTTGAGGATTGTGAATAGACTCAAAAAATTCGCCGTAGAGCAGGCCAGCTATGACTGCTGGTATCGTTGCTATGACCAAGGCCAAAAATAGCTGGAGGCTTGATTTTTGGCGTGAGAGCAGCCCTTTGAGTAGGTCTAGTAGGTCTTGCTTGAAATACCAGACAACCGCAAGCAAGGTGGCGAAGTGAATAATGACGTTGAATGCTAGCAAATCGGCGGGTGCAAAACCAAAAAAGCTTTCAGCTAAGACTAAGTGGCCAGAGGAAGATATGGGGAAAAACTCGGTAATCCCCTGTAGGATACCAAGAGTAAGGGCTTGGAGAATGCTCATTGGTGTGGGGTTAAGGCATACATTTGTATGGATTGATACGGATACCACCCTTGTGACATTCGTAGTGCAAGTGGATACCTGTGGCTCCACGGACACGACCGGTGCGGCCCATCTTGGCTATTGGTTGGCCTTTGGAGACAACATCTCCTGGTTTTACGTAGAGGATTTCGTTGTGAGCATAGAGTGTTTTATAACCAGTTTTGTGATTGACTATAATGTAGTTACCATATCCCCCGTTCCATCCATTTCTGGCAATTTCGACGACACCATCGGCAGTGGCCCAAATGAGAGGCTTGCTTGTATCGGCGATATCAAGTGCGTAGTGAGATCGAGAATAGCCTTGGGTAACAGCTCCAAGAGTTGGGCGCCCCCACGGACCTTGAGAGGCTGGGGCTTTTTGGCTCAAGATGTTTGAGATGATGGCACTTGTATTGAGAGGTTTGAGAGATGGAATGGCTTCGAATGTGAAATTTTGGATGGAGTCGATTTTATATTCAGATGGTTTGCTCGGCCTGTTGATTTTGTCTGCTTGTGTTTTTTCTTATGGTAAATTTGGCAAGACGGTTGCGTCTATGTCTGTTGTTAGATGAGCTACCTTGGCAGCAGTTGGAGTTGGCTGAATTGTACTGTCTGCTACTATTTTCTTTGTGACCCTGGTACCACCTGGAATAAATAATTCAGTGCCTAGGCTCAATGCTCGAGTATTGACTACATTGAATCTCTCGATGTCGTAAAAGTCGACCTTATATTTATTGGCTATGGTTGTCAGACTTTCGCCTTTGGATACGGTATGAGTGAGACCATCTATTGGTGGGATTGAGAGCTCTTGGCCTGGAACTATGTCATCTAAATTGACGATGGAATTTTCCCAAACTATTGTTTCTGTCGAAAGTCCGTAAATTTTGGCAATATCTGAGAGTTTTTCATTCTTTTGGACTGTGTGAATTTGAAAAGTTAGCCTGGCATTATTGGATCGATCATCTGCAAATGGCATACTCTTAAGTAAGAATCCCTCGCTGGTTGCGATGATTTGAGATTGGTTGTAGGCGATATCTTCTTGGTTGAGTTTACGCGATAAATGCCTAAGTGTTGTTTTGTAATTAGACTTAGGTGAATATTTGGATCTGTAGACCTTTGTCTTGAGAAATTTGACGTAAAAAGCCTGGATATTTGAGAGTATTCTCAATAAAGGCTTTTTGGAGGAACGATAATTTTTTTTGAATTTATTGTAGCTTATATGTATAGCTCCTTTAGCTAGTTACCAGAACTATATACATGCAACCATCAAAATAAGTATATAAAACATGGGGCAGACTTTGCCTTGATAAAGTTCTTGCTGATTGTATATGATTCTTATATAAATTGCAAGATTATACATTAGTTTAACATGTTTTTCATATGCGTCAAGTTCTACTCTACTTTTTG
>CAZFPD010000113.1:653-2200 GCA_964521035.1 uncultured Candidatus Peribacteria bacterium | reverse complement strand
CAATCACCCAGAACAAAAAACACTCCTCATCTTATTGACACACTTAAAGGAAACAGAAAAATTTGAAATCAGATTTTTACGAAATTTATGCCGAGCCTTTCAAATTAAAAACAAAATTAAAAACCCACTTATCACAGACTTCGACCTAAGACTCATTCAAGACCAAAAGGCCCAAACTGAACTTATCAAACTCAATCCCTTAAACTTAAATCAAATACACGAAAAACTCAACCAAATCAGTATTTTAGAAAGTCTGGCCGCGACTAAAGATCAAATTACAATTCCAGAACCCAAAACATCATACAGTCAATTTTATAAAGACATATACAACATCTTATCTAGCTCTCCTAGTGCACAAGAAGCCATGTTCACACAACTAATAAAATTCAAACGCAACAACATGCAACTCAAAGCAGAAAACATACAAAACACAGACATAACATCTGAATCCGAAGCTATTACCCAAACTACACAAATCATCGAAGAACTTAGCCAGGAAAATCTCAACCTGAATGATTACATCAATAAAAACCAAGGTGATAAACAACTAATTATTGCAGACAACCTCAGGTTTATACACCCTGACTCACTACAAACCTACATAGAAAGTCATATTACAGATAAAAATAGTAAACTCAGCATCATCCACAAATTCGCAAACCATGCATTAGCAAATCCAAATCAAGAAATTGACCTGCAAATTGCAGCCGAACTTGAAACTCGCATACTGCTAACAGGACTTATTCAAAAACCTTTAAGCAAAAAAGAAAACTTTGCAAAATTTCAATCAGCCGAACTCACAAACAACCAAACTCTAAGCGAAAACATTATCGCTAAACGCTTACTAACTCCTGCACTTTTAAGCAGCTTTCTACTCATTCAACCCCAAACCCTATTATCAAGTTATAAAAAATCAAAAAAATACATAGATTCCATATTCAATAAAATGCATCCAATCCACTTTACCGACCCAAAACTCATCCAACTATTCCAAAACGAAGCTTACCAAAAAATCTATCAAAACACTCCCTTCGCAGAGAAAATACAAAAACTCCAAACCAAGTAATACCACCCCCCCTTCTAAATAGAGGGGGGAGTTAATTTTGGCCAAAATAATAGAACAAATGGGGGGAAATAATTTTGACTTAAAAACGCAAGCCAATCAACCAGCAAATTCACAATTAATCATTACAAACCTACGGTATGCTTCTCAAGCAAGCCTAAACAAATATTTACAAAATTATTCTAACGGTTTTTACGAACTTTTTCAGCAAGCCATCACCGAGAACAATCGTAAAGCACCAATCCTATTTATCGCCAGCGAAATAGAAAATCGATTTCACATAACACAACTTTCCAAAAATCCTACAGCAAGCATCGCACCACTCAGCAATCGACACGGGATAAGCTTAGCCAGTAAAATGATTGGCGAGCGTACACTAACACCAGAAACCGCTGCCAAACTATTAATCACGCAACCAAACCTATTCAAAAAACCAACTCCATACCTAATCAACATAGTTAATAATTTACAAGCAACATTTTTC
>CAZFPD010000113.1:0-643 GCA_964521035.1 uncultured Candidatus Peribacteria bacterium | reverse complement strand
CAGTCCAGAAATGCTAAATCTCCTCAAAGAAAAACCGGCAAGTGCATATCCAAACCCAAAGATACGGACAAAAGTCACTCAACTCACACAAACAACCCAATAACAAACTAAATCTACCCCCCAGTCTCCATTTGGATGGATGGGGGGGGGGTATCTTAACCAAAACTCTAAAACTACCATGCCTTGATGAGCCATAGCACCGCATTCTACTCACAAACAAAAGCTTGCAATAAGCCCAAAAAAAGTGTATAATATAAAGATATAACTTAAAGATCATGTCAAACAACACCGCCTCTAATCAACCAACAAGCACCCCCTCTAATCAACCAAAAAGCACAAGCCATGAAATAAATAGATTTATACAAATTGAAACAGACCAACTCAAACGAAAAACTCAAGATAAAGTTTCATCACAAGTCGCCATTATCAGAAAAAACCTTAATCAACTTACAGATGAGACGAAAGCAATCAATTATCTTAAAACACAAAATGAGACAGGAAAGTTAAACCGAAGGGATCCATCCCAATGTATAGCATTACAAAAAATACTTACAAAATATGGCAATTATACAGGTAAAATTGATACGCGCTTCGGACCACTAACACGAACTGCTACACAAATCTTACAAACAAGACTATTGGC
>CAZFPD010000112.1:0-2210 GCA_964521035.1 uncultured Candidatus Peribacteria bacterium | reverse complement strand
AATAATCCCTAACTTAGAAAGGCGTTACCAGGAGAGCGAATCTGATTTTATCCGTAAGAAAATTGCGGAATTCATGGTTGAAAAGGAGTGTCCGGACTGTAAGGGTAGTCGTTTACGTCCTATTGTGAATCACATTAAGATTCAGGATTTTTCTATTATTGATGTTAGTAAATTTTCGGTTAAGCAGAGTTTAGAATTTTATAAGAATTTAAAACTAGATAAAACTCAGCAGCAGATTGCCAAAATGATTTTAAATGAAATCTCGGCGCGCCTAGATTTTTTAGATAATGTTGGCCTAAATTATTTGACCTTAAACCGCGCTGCCAACACACTTTCTGGAGGTGAAGCCCAAAGAATTCGACTGGCTACCCAAATCGGATCCAAGCTGTCGGGTGTACTCTATGTTTTAGATGAACCCTCAATTGGCCTGCACCAAAACGACAACCAAAAACTTATAGAAACTCTCAAAGAGCTCAGAGACCTAGGCAATACTGTGATAGTTGTGGAACATGACAGCGACACCATGCTCCAGGCCGATCATATTATAGATATAGGGCCAGGAGCCGGTAAGCACGGCGGCGAAATCATTTTTCAGGGCACGCCGGAGGAAATTTTAAAGGATGCCAGTTCCATCACTGGCCAATACCTCTCCAAGCAAAAAGTAATCCCCTACTCTAAAAACAGACGTAAGGGCAATGGCAAGTTCCTTGAGGTTATAGGGGCTAGCCAAAATAACCTCCAAGATATAGATGTACAATTCCCGCTAGGCCAATTTGTTGCTGTTACGGGCGTTTCTGGCTCAGGAAAATCAACCTTAGTGAATGATATTTTGCTGAATGCGGTCGCATCCGACTTAAATAGCCGTAGTAAAAGAGTGCCCGGCAAGCACAAGCAAATTAAAGGTATGGAACACCTAGACAAGGTGATTAATATAGACCAGTCTCCCATTGGCCGCACTCCCCGCTCCAATCCGGCGACCTACACTGGCGTATTTAATGATATCCGTAAAATCTTTGCCGAAATGCCCGAGGCCAAAATGCGTGGCTACAAAATAGGCAGATTTAGCTTTAACGTGAAAGGTGGCCGCTGTGAAGCCTGCCAAGGTGACGGGGTAAAGAAAATCGAAATGCACTTCCTGCCCGATGTTTACGTCAAATGTGAAGTCTGTAATGGCCAGCGCTACAACAACGAAACCCTAGAAATCAGATACAGAGGCAAGACCATCTCCGATGTCTTACAAATGAATGTTGAGGAGGCACTCAGCTTCTTTAAGGCCATTCCGAGCATTAAAACTAAGCTCCAAACCCTCCACGAAGTCGGACTAGACTACATACAATTAGGGCAGCCAGCCAGCACCCTTTCGGGTGGCGAGGCCCAACGAGTAAAACTCGCTAGTGAATTATCCAAAAGATCTACCGGCCGCACTCTCTTTGTCTTAGACGAACCCACCACCGGCCTGCACTTTGATGATGTAGCCAAACTCCTCGAAGTCCTCAACAAACTAGTCGATAAAGGCAACACCGTTTTGATTATTGAACATAACTTGGATGTCATCCGCGCCTGCGATCACATTATAGACATTGGTCTAGAAGGCGGCGATCAAGGCGGCGAACTCATGGTGACCGGCACTCCCGAAGCAATCATTTCCCACCCAAGCTCTCATACGGCTAAATGGCTTAAAAAATTACTTTAAAAAGCCTCAATCCGGAGGGCTTATTGCTTGCTATCTAAAACTGTTCTCCAATTTGATCGTGTACAAGCCACAGCAATCTGACTGAAAGTCATTCCAGCCTCTCTTAACCTAGCCAAATTATCTGCGTTCTCAAAATATGCTAACTTTTTTTCCCAGCCTTTTCCTACCACTATATCCCCGAGGTTTGATCCATTAAATCCAGCTTCTGTTAACCTTCTCAAATTTTCCGCGTTCTCAAAATACGCTAACTTCTCTTCCCAGTCTTTTCCTACCACTATATCCGCGAGGTTTGATCCATTAAATCCAGCTTCTGTTAACCTTCTCAAATTAGATTCATTCTCAAAATACGCTAACTTCTCTTCCCAGCCTGCATTTTTTACTATCTGCGAGAGGTGTGACCCATTAAACCCAGCTTCTGTTAAGCTTCTCAAATTAGATTCATTCTCAAAATACGCTAACTTCTCTTCCCAGCCTGCATTTTTTACTATCTGCGAGAGGTGTGACCCATTAAACCCAG
>CAZFPD010000111.1:964-2278 GCA_964521035.1 uncultured Candidatus Peribacteria bacterium | reverse complement strand
CAATCACTATGTAGGTTAAAACTGCTATCAGGAGCCTTCTGGTCCAACTTAACTCCCAGGCCTTATTGGCTGACACCTCTTTGTTTCTGGCTTTGATTAACGCAATTTCCCGCGCTAACTTTTGAACTTGATCTTGCATTGCTATAGCTTACATAATGTTAAGTGTAGCTTGAAACTCCAAATAAGGCAAGGGTTAAACGATTTTAAAAAACCGAGCTAAGCCTGACTTTGGTAAAGAGTTTGGATAGGTGTGAAATTTTGTTGGGTAGGCAGCTTGCTGACTATAATCTGCTGCTTATAGCGATATAATTTGTAAGCAGAAGCGGAGGGTTTGGCGGATATAACTTTGAACTGATCATCTTTAAACATGATAGCGCAGTCATCGTCAATTGCGATACCGTGTCCGCCGGTTTTCATGAGCATGTCGTGAAAATATTGCTTGCGGGGCTTTTGCAAGGTGTGGCTATCGTAATGCGGACAGTGAATCCCCTTGAGCAATCCCATACCCTTGACCCGAATGTATTGCCAATTTTTTGGATCATAAAATGACATGGAATCGCTATGTCCACTTTCGTACCAGCAAATCGAGCCTGCGCTTAGCCCTGCTAAAATCGTACCCTGCTCCCAGACCTGTTTGAGCAATTGGTCCAGCTTGAGTTTTCTCCACAAGCGCATCATCTTTAAAGTATTCCCACCGGGCACGTAAATAATATCGGCCCAGAGAACCTTAGAGCGTATCTCTGCAAAACTTGGACTCTCTGCTAACAAATAAAGATAATCGACCTCACAGCCCAGTTTTTGCTCGTAAACATCCTCAATTATGTGGTTATAATCTTTTGAATCGTAACTGGCAGTTGGTATAAAAAGTACCCGCGGATGCTTTTTGTCAACCTGGCTCACCAGCTCTCGGTGCAGCTTTAGGTGTTGTTCGTCGTTTAACAATCCTCCTCCAATCGAAAATATGATCTTTGCGTTCTTCTTCTGCATAACAGTAAATTACCTAACTCTAGATTATGCCAGGATAGCTGGAATTGCAAGTAAGCCTGTCGCTTGACTAAAACTATAGACCTCTGTATAGTTTGTGTAAATTTGAGATCTGCAAGATGCATTTGTATTGTGAATACATAAATTCTGAAAACCAAAGCCAATGGGAAGAGTTAGTGCAAAAAAACCAAGCCGGAGGCTTTCATCAATCTTTTGCCTGGGCTAACTTTAAACAATCTACCAATTGGGACACATATAAGATCGGCGTATTTCAAGATGGCAAAATTCTTGCAGGATCAGTAGTCCTAAAATTTTCATTTTCAAACGGTA
>CAZFPD010000111.1:0-954 GCA_964521035.1 uncultured Candidatus Peribacteria bacterium | reverse complement strand
TTAGACCTGAATAATGAAGACATAGGTTTATGGCAATGGCGCCTACTTGAAGCTGCTATACATAGCATCATGTCTCTTGCTAAAAATGAACATACTACGCATCTAAGAATTGAACCACGAATAACTACAGCTCCTCATTTTTTGCTAAATGGTTTTACAAAAGCTCCTATTAACCTTCAGCCAAAACATACTCAAACCTTAGACTTACAACAGAACATTCATGAACTACTAATTGGCATGAAACAAAAATGTAGATACAATATTAAACTCTCCGCTAAAAATGGCGTGCAGGTTAAGGAGATTCCACTAAGTGAGATTGGGACCTTCTATAAACTATACCAGGCTACCTTAAAAAGGAATGAGTTTGATGGCCAGGAAATAGATTTTTTTGAAAAATTTTGCCAGCACTGCTCAGGGTTTTCTAAATTGTTTGTAGCTTATAAAGATAAGCTGGAGCTAGCAAGTGCGATTGTGACATACTATGGTGAGCGTGCAACATACTTATATGGAGCGTCTAGCGACCAACATAAGCAACTAATGGCTCCCTATGCATTACATTGGCACATAATACAAGATGCAAAAGACAAGGAATATAAAAGTTACGATTTTTGGGGAATAGCACCAGATAATAAAGACCAAAGCCATCCCTGGCAAGGTTTATCAAGATTCAAAAAAAAATTTGGAGGGACGCAATTAGATTTTATTGGAGCGCAAGACTACATCATAAATCCTGCACTATACGAAGAGTTTATTCGAAAACATGAATTAACAAAATAAAACCAGCTTTGATACTGGTTTTAAATTAATACTCTTTCGAATCTAGTTGCTATTTTTCGTCTTCTGAGTACGGCTTGCTATCTTTGTAAGACTTGCCGCCTTTGTACGATTGCTCTTCTGAGTATGACTTGCTGTCTTTGTAAGACTTGCCGCCTTTGTACGATTGCTCTTCTGAGT
>CAZFPD010000110.1:0-2311 GCA_964521035.1 uncultured Candidatus Peribacteria bacterium | reverse complement strand
AGTTCAGTCGTAAAATGATAGGAGAATTAGAGGATGTAGCTAAAATTTATAAGGCCAAGGGTTTGGCTTATATTATTAAGTCTGAAGGAGAGCTGCGATCCCCTATCTTAAAGTTTATGTCAGAAGCTGAAATTAATAGTTTAACAAAATTAGTAGATTTTCAAGATGGTGATATTATGTTCTTTGCAGCCGATGAGTTTGAAGTGGCTTGTAATAGTTTAGGGGCTGTTCGCCAAGAGATTGCTAAGCGTATGGATTTGATAGATAAGAGCCGGGCGGCTTTGCTTTGGGTGACTGAGTTCCCTATGTTTGAAAAAAATGATGATGGATCGGTGCAGGCTTGTCATCATCCTTTTACGGCTCCTTTGCCAGAAGATGTCGCCTTGCTAGATGAGGCCCCAGAAAAGGCCAGGTCTATCGCTTATGATTTAGTGTTAAATGGTAGTGAGATAGGAGGTGGAAGTGTTCGTATACATGATGCTGCTTTGCAGGCTAAGATTTTTGAACTTTTAAATATAAGTGCCGCTGATGCTGAGATGCGTTTTGGTCATATGTTGACGGCGTTTAAGCATGGTGTGCCTCCCCATGCCGGAATAGCTTGGGGTTTAGATAGGTTTATTATGATACTTTGTGATGAGCCAAATATACGAGAAGTCATGGCTTTTCCAAAAGATTCTAAGGCCAAAGACCTGATGTTAGGTGCTCCGTCTCAGGCAGATCCTGGAACTTTAAAAGAATTAAAAATTAAACACAGCTAATTTATGCTTTTTATTATTGTGGCTTCGGTTTTAGCATTAATACTTATATATTTAGTGTATAAATATGTGATGTATAAGGTTCGCCAGAGTAAGAATTTTAAAAAGTCCCTGGATTTAGTGATGTTGAAGATTTGTGTTCCTAAAAAGGAATCTCAACAGGATAAGGATGTAGATAAAGAGGCTTTTGGAGCCACTGGTGGAGATTTTAAAGAGTATTGTGCCATAGGTGCCCAAATGTTTGAGTCCTTGTCGAATATTGCTGATTTTAATCGTTTTTCAGCTTTTTTTAATGGTCAACCCTATATGAGTTTTGAGGTGGCGGTTGTTGATTCTATGATTAATTTATATTGTTGTGTGCCTAGAACCATGGTGCGTTTGGTGGAAAAGAAAATTACAGCTTTGTATCCAGATGTCTTTTTAGAGCCAGTGGATGGTTATGAGTTGTTTGGTGAAGGCTTTAGTACTTGTGGATCCTATGTGCATATGGAAAATGAGTCTATTTATCCGATACGTAATTTCAACTATTTGTCTTCAGATCCTTTTTCTGACATTTTAAATAGTATGTCTAAGTTTGATACAAATGAACGCGCTGCTTTGCAGATCATGATTAAGCCTGTTTTAGATGATTGGAGTTCGAAGGGTAGAGAATTGGCCCAAGATATGTTAAATGAAAAGTCAGGTGGAGGTTCTTCCTGGAATCCTTTGGTATGGATCAGGAATTTTTTTGAATTAATATTTAAGGGAGCGGAAAAGTTGTTGTCGTCCGATGATGGCCCGGCAGCTTCAGATAGAATGACTCAGGTCAGAGAGGAGCAGATTTCGGCTTTAGATACTAAAAATACTCGTTTTGGATTTGATACGGTTATAAGAGTTGTTTCTTCTGCAAAGGACCCAGCGGATGCAGGTGCAAATTTGGGTGGGATACTGTCTTGTTTTGCTAATTATACCTATCATGGTTTTAATTTTATGAATATTCCTAAATCTTATAAGTTTTCTCAGAATTTTTTGTTTAGAAATTTTATTACTCGCAGTTTCAAGAAGCCTTTGATTTTTAAGTTTCGCCAGAATATTCTTTCTAGTGAGGAATTAGCTTCAATTTTTCATGTCCCAAATATTCGATTTACCCGCGTACCTAATTTTGGCTGGCAGAATTATAAGGTTGCTCCCCCTCCAGATAATTTGCCTAAGGAAGGTATTTTGTTAGGTCATTCAACTTACAGAGGTGTTAGTAAAGAAGTTTTTATTAAGCCAGAAGATAGATTTAGGCACTTTTATGTAATTGGTCAGACGGGTACGGGCAAATCCTCTATTTTACAGGCTATGATACGTCAGGATTTTCGGATGGGTAATGGTGTTTGTGTTATAGATCCGCATGGACAGTTAATAGAAGATCTTTTGCCTTTCATTCCGAAGGAAAGGGCAGACGATGTGATTATTTTTAATCCAGCTGATGTAGATAGGCCTATGGGCTTTAACTTGCTGGAGGCTGAGGGTGAGGCCGAGCGTGACATGGTAGCCCTAGATGCTATGAATATCATGATCAAGATCTTTGA
>CAZFPD010000109.1:0-2333 GCA_964521035.1 uncultured Candidatus Peribacteria bacterium | reverse complement strand
ACTGCACGAGTGAATCTTATCCATTACCATTAGCACTTTTCCTATCTCCATATCCTGGAATCTGTATGGATTCATTTGCTCAAAGAACAGAAAGTAAAGAATTGTGTAACACAATTGCTAAACCAGGATACAGGCACAGTTGTTTGAGAAGATTTGAATAGAGTAATACTCCTTCAGCTAACAATAAATAACGGGTTGGCTGACTCTCTAGCAAATCATCTAGCGGTATGTGCTATTGCACAAACTTGCTCAACACCCTATTAAAGCATCAATTTGAGATGAAAACTAGTTGTATATTGAGCCTTTCGAATGCTAAACTTAAACTAGATACCGTTGGTTGCCAACACTGATAGCAATAATTATTATTATGGAGGACTGCATTTTCTGCAAAATTGCAAAGGGCCAAGCCAAATCATGGAAGGTCTATGAAAACGATTATGTTTACGCTTTTTTTGATATTGGAATTTTCAACGAGTATCACACTTTGGTGATTCCTAAAAAACATTATAAGGACATCTTTGATATACCAGAAAGTGAACTTAAACAGGTCATTGCAGTTGTAAAAAAGTTAGCCAATCTTTACAAAGAAAAACTCGGCATTCAAAATGTACAAATCATCAACAGCTCAGGCTCACAAGCCCAACAAGATGTCTTTCATATTCATTTTCATATTATTCCAAGACACAAAGGTGATGGACAAGATATTCATTTAAAATCTCACCCCGAAATCAAAGAGAAATTTGATGAACTGCTCGAGCAACTTAAGTAAGTTGTCGCTTGCAAGAGACGCTTTTGCAATGCTAAAGTTAAAACATAGGGCCCACCGCGCCTATCCTACAAACCTTATGTACAATAATAAAACAGCAAGTCATCAATTTCTTAATCCTAAAATTATGAAAAAAATACTCTTTCTTCTTCTAGTCATGACAATCATGACAGGCTGCAGTCAGCTACCGATAGAGACAGTCAGTGATACAAACACAAGTCAAGACACACAAGAAGCCGAAACTGTTATAAACACAGATTGGTTGATTAGAAAGCTGACAGAGAAGTTTGCAGAGCATAATTTTACCCTTCAAGAAATGAATTCTCAGGAAATAGGATACTCAGAAACCAAAGTTCTTGGATTTATTGATTCAGGAGTTAGTGTGATTGTTTTCGACAAAAATCACGAAGTATACGGAAATGCCAAAAATTTTGAAGAAGCGATAACACGTTACAGCACAGATGAATATTATGGTCAAATTATGCTCCAAGAGAAGCAGTTAAATTCTGATGTGTTGCTGCAATACACAAAATCTGAAGTAATGGCCAATCATGGAGCAATGAAAAAAGAGTATTTCTTTACTCTGCCAAACAATGAAATACTTAAAGTCAAAGTCACGTTTTCAGCTGATCCAGAAATTGATGACAACGCTCAAAAAGAGTTTATTTACAATAAAGTAACTGAAATAGACGAAATATTGCTGGGTGATTTATAAGTATTTAGATTGCGGCACACAACAAATAAATGGGGAGCATTTAGAGCAAAGTTTTTTAAACTTGGCCAGTCCCAGATGCTACTATTTGCCAACAGGCTTGCTTGCTGTTATATTGGAGATGTTTTTTAAGATGTAATTTGAATTATTATGGTTACTCAGGTAAGTAAAGAGTTTGGTCCTGAACATGGAGTAGTAAATTTATCGAAATTAGGTTTTAGGTATTTTAGGATTTTTTTAAGGGTGAGTCCCGCAACTAAAAGAAAATTATCTCAAGAATTGCCGCTGCATCCAAACGTTGGCTGGTTGTTTTCCTGTGAAGGATGGTTTAATTTAGGTATGGGGGTTTTTGCAAAAAACAACTCTGAAATAAATGATTTATCAACTATTATTAGAAAATTACTGACAGAAGAAGACACAATTATTTATCAATCTGAATTAACTTATTTAGCAAGTTTTGGAAATTTAGAGGATCAAAATTCTGAAATGGTCATAATTGATTCAAAAGATCAAGAATTCAACTCTAAACCGGTTGAAATTGATTTTTTAAAGTTATATGCCATTGATTCAAGCATGAGTGCTAAAGAGTATGCCAAAATATTGGGGATTTCCGAAAAAGAATTTACTGAAATCCAAAAGAACTTAATAAATAATAATATCATATTGGGAACTCAAAAAAGATTAAATTATAAAGGTAAGTATTTTAAAGTCTTTGTTGATACTTCCGCAATTAATGAAAGGCAATTAGAAAAATTTATTAAAGAACTACATATAGATAAAAATTGTTTATTTTACGAACGAGCAAACGGAAAATATGATCTAGAGTTCGAAATAGTGTTAAAAAACAAAGAGGTT
>CAZFPD010000108.1:0-2333 GCA_964521035.1 uncultured Candidatus Peribacteria bacterium | reverse complement strand
CATTACGAAAGTTCCATTATTTTGGGTTTCAATCTTATAATCAAAATTAAAGATTGCAGATAAAAAAGCCAAAGGCAAATTTACACCCAAAGCCAAATCATAGCCTCTTAAAATAGGGCCTCCAGCCGCACGTGAGGCGACCTCTATCAATTTAAACTTACCATTTTCTATCTTAAACTCCATATGAAACAAAGTATTATCAAAACCTAAAGTTTTAATTACATCCTCTACAGTAGCCTTAAATTCATCACGTACCCGCTCCTGTCCCTTAAAACCTGCCAAAGTTGTTGCTAAAGTAAATTGAGGTTCAGGTCCTAAATATTGCTTGGTAAGTAAGATATCAGATACTTCGCCCTTTAAAATATACCCATCGGCCGAATACATCTGGCCGCCAAAGTATTCTTCAGCCTGAAACCCAAGCTCAGCTGGAATTTTTTGGGCTTTCACTTGGTCGTAAATTTTGGGAATTTCATCCAAAGAATCAATTTTATACACACCCAAACTATTTACTCCTCGATTAGGCTTAACCACACACGGAAAACTAAATTCACTTAAACTCTTTTGAAATCCAAGCAAGGAATCCATATCTAAATCAATGGTCTTAACCGAATAATTTTTTGCGCTCAACTTTTCTCGCATCAAATGTTTATTCACAGAAGAATTATGCATTCCAATTAGATTAGAAGGAAAATCACAATATTCATTTTGCAAAAAACCAGCCAACAAAACCCGATCTTCCAAAAAAGTAATAATATAATCAAAACTCAAATCCAACTCAGAAACCAAACTGGCACAAGCGTCAAAATCATTCAAATCTACTTCGTAACTATGTTCAAAAAAACTAGCATCAGATTTTTCATTTTTATCACGCAATAAATACAAATCAAAAGTATTTGTGGCATTCAAAGATTCATACACAAACTCCCGCATTTGCCCAAAACCTACCACTAAAATTTTTTTCATGATTATAAATTACTCTCAAATACAGTACTATAAAACTCACTAAAATCAAAAAATTTTACTGGCCCAGCTCACATTTCGCAAACTCAAGACATAGCAAATTACAAACATATTGTTTAAACAAGTCACCACAAACAAAGCCAATATAAAACCTAAAACTGTAATTAAATTAAGGTTTTTGCAATAAATAGACTGCAAAGTTCTTTTCGTGTTTTAAGGTAATTTTACGGAACTGAAACCCAACTTTCTGTGCACAACTTTGCAGTAGTGCTTCATCCAAATCATCACAATAATGCATATAAACTCCTGGATCATCAGCTAAACCAATTGAGGCTTCTCTATATTGCAAATCAGGCTTGCGGTGACAATACCAAACAATATCTTTACCAGAAGATAAATCATAACCCACCGTACACTCAAAAGGCTCTTCCTCATCTTTATATTTATCCAAATACAAAAAACCGCCGCTTTGCATCACTCCATACATACCTCTTAAAGACGCAACATACCTTTGCCGCGCTCCTACAGAATCAGGGTAAAAATCAGAGTTGATATCACCAGAGGCATATATAAATGAATTCCCTCTACACATAACAAAATTATAATGATTTTCTGGCAATAAAGGCTCCTTAGAATATTGATCCCAGCTAGCTTTAATTATCTTTTTATTAGTACTCAACTGCGCATTTAGATCAGCTATAAAAGATGCACCAAACGCTGGATTTTTATCAGCAAAATCCATGTTCAATCCCGCTAACGCTAAATCTTTTGAAATAAAACCCGAGCCACAACACGAATCCAAAATCTTAGGCTTGGCACCCTCCAAAGATGAAATTATCAACCCCTTTATCTCATCGACTATAGATGCATAATCAGGATATAGTTCAGTATACAAAGCACTATCCCAAACCTGATCAAAACCGGAGTTTCTCAATTCAAAATCTCTATACCCACTAGATTTATAAACCCTGAGCGAACTTTCCATTCAACACAATTAAACATTATTACACCCAAAATACAAAATTTAACCCAAGCCGTCAAGCCTGACAAAACAAATTTACCAAATATAATAAAGTTCTTACTCCAAATCATTATCCAAATGCAAACCTTTCCAAATCCTCAAGAATACTTCCAAACTGCAGATGCATTAGACAACGAAGTCTCAATGTGGTTCATTGCAGCCAGTCTGATCAAAAAACGAATCATTCAACGCACCCTACAAAACAACTGCGGTGGTCTTGGCACATACAGTGGACAAGATATTCAAGTCAGCCAACACAGCTTTTTAGACATCTGCTCCGGACCTGGGAATTTTTCCAATTATGTAGCCCTATTAAACCCAGAACTTCATATCCATTGTCTAGACATTGAAT
>CAZFPD010000107.1:0-2354 GCA_964521035.1 uncultured Candidatus Peribacteria bacterium | reverse complement strand
GACTGTGGGGTGGTATTTGCAGTGGACTGTGGGGTGGTATTTGGTGTGTTACTGCTAGTTGGTTTGGTTTGGGTACGAAGCTGCTCGAGCTGGTCTTCGTGAGAGTTGAATAAGATAAAAATGCCAACAGCAGTGATTGGTAGTGCATAGAGAAGAATCCAGAGGTCCTCTGCAAAACTTATGTAAATTAAATACAGACCATAAATGGAAATGGGAATCCCGGCAAGTAATCGACTTAGAATATTCATGTGGGTAATATTTACTTTGTTAGTATAACAAATAGGGAAAATCTTTATAAGTTGAAATTTGGCACTTGTTGTTGTGAGCCATTAGGTTTTAGGGCGTGGGCGGGGCCCAGTCAACAGTAAGAAAAGCTAAATGCAAGTAGTTGCATTTAGCTTTGTTGGGTAATTGCATCTGCTAAGGGAGTGACGATTGAGACCACTGAGAATTTGCTGGCTTGGAGATTGTTTGGAAATGGGATGGTGTCTGAAATGACTACAGCAGTAATGTCTGGATGATCTTGGAACCTTTGGATACTTGGGCCTGTGGCAATAAGGTGTGTAACAGCTACATAAACTTGATTGGCTCCCTTGGCTTTGAGGGCCTCGGCGGCACTGATGATTGTGCCTCCAGACTGGATCATGTCATCGACTATGATGGCATTTTTGCCCTGAACATCACCAATAAATCCTGTTATTTGGGCTTGATCTTTGCCTGGACGAGTTTTGGTTAATTTGACAACTTGATCCTTGGGAATGTTAATTTGTGTGGCAAATTCACTTGCCTGCTCTACTGAGCCAAGATCTGGGGCAACCACAGCTAGGTTTTCGAATTGAGGGCCTTCAAAATGGCTAGCTAATGTGCTGCAGGCGTGGATGTTTAGGATAGGAATTCGGAAAAACTCTGTTGCCATGGGACTGTGAATATCGACAGTGATCATTTTGTCTGCACCGGCGGCCACTAATGTGCTAGCTCTAAGCTCTGCACTTCTGGCTGTCCCAACAGTCTTTATGCGGTCTGATTTGGCGTAGCCCCAATATGGGACAATAGCTGTAATATGGCCGGCACCATTGATTTTTAATGTGTGGATAAGGGTTTCTAGCTCGAGAATGTTTTCGGCAGGTGGAAATGTGGACCCTAAGACATAGATACTTTTTTTGTGTATATCAGTGACTACTTGTTCGGGGATCCGAATTTCTACCTCTTGGTCTGCATAGCGGGCTACTGTGCAATCTGTGAGGAGCAAACCTGTCTGCTGGGCTACAGCCTCGGCAAGTTCCTTGTTGGTATTGGTTGCAAATAATCTTTCATTCATTTTTTGTTGGTTAAGATTAAATTTATAACTTCTTGGTCTGTGGTTTGGGGGAATTCTTTGTAAAAAGATCCGACGGAATTAAAAAATATAGGGGCCGATAAGTAGACTACCTGATCGACATGTTTCTGAATTTTTTTGAGTGAATCGCGGGCAGTTACAGGTACGGCGACTATAATTTGCTTGGCACCCTTGTTTTTGACTGAATGAATGGCAGCAAGCATGGTGGATCCAGTAGCAATACCATCATCGACTAGAATTACAGTTTTGCCTTGGAGTTTTAAGGCAGCAGTACCAGAGCGATATAGTTTGAGACGACGATTGGCCTCTTGCTTTTGGATGGCAATTTGCTCCTTGATATATTCCTGAGTTACGCCATAAGATGCAGTTATAGATTCGTCAAATATGCCATAACCATTTTCGTCTATGGCACCAATCGCAAACTCTGGATTGTTTGGTGCAGAAATTTTTCTAGAGACTGCTAAGTCCATTGGTAGATTTAAGGCCTTGGCAACTTCGAAAGACAATATGACTCCCCCACGTGGCAGCCCGAGCACGACTACGTTATTTTTATTTTTATAGTCTTCTAACTTGGACACTAATTGCTTACCAGCCTGCTGTCGATTCTGAAAAATCATAATGAACTTTAGTCTGTAATCACATCTTACATGCTATGTATAAAAATTCAAAGACTATGCGAAATTTCTAAATGCAACTAGTTGCATTTAGCTTTGTTGGGCACTAGAGAGCACCAAGGTAGCTGGCTGTCCAAAGGAAATGTGGGTTGCCAAAGGCAGTATACAGCTGGAGACTACTGTAGGTGAGCTTAATAGTGTGGTCATCGTCGCTATTACAGACTTTAGACTTGATTTGCTCTATGCTAAGTAGATTTTCTGGATCGGGTATCGGCTTGAAAAACTCACCACAGTTGGTAGACAGCAAAGCCTCCACTATGGACTGGAGTAAATATAGCTGCCCATCATGTTTGTCAAAAAACTTAGAGAGGATCATATAGGCATGAGTTCCAGTGACGGCATGT
>CAZFPD010000106.1:0-2396 GCA_964521035.1 uncultured Candidatus Peribacteria bacterium | reverse complement strand
CTATTTAAAACATATCCTAAACCTTGCTCAAAAAAGCGACAGTCAATCATATGACCTCTTGCTAGCCAAACACCACAAAGACTTAAAAGCTGTTCAAAGCACAATTTCAATCTATAAATCTCAACCTCACCTTTCTTTAAAACAACAACAGGACTTTCAAAAACAAATCGACCAAGCTCATAATCCGGCCGAATATGAAAATATTTTTATAAAATATAACCTTTTACACACTTACCAAACTCAAACTTTTATCCACAATCAAAAATTACTCAAAAAACAAACCCAAGCTTCTCAATTTACACAAGCTCTTGAAACTCTTGAAGAACAAATCAATTTTTGCCAAGAACCCAAACAACTAAAAAAACTCTTCAAGCTCCACAAAGATTTACGTAAAAAACAAGCTCAGCTAACAAAACAAGAAAATCCCAACGAAGCAATTGCCAGCAAACTCTTACAGGAATTCATCACTGAAAACCCAAAGATGCAATTTAAATTTGAACAAATTCAGATGTATCATCAAGTCCTAAAACACCGTACTATTCAAGACTACTTTCAAAACGAAGCAGAGCAAAATATCCAGATTAACTTAGACCAAATAGAAAGCAAACAAGATCTGCATCAAATCAACCGCAAGCTAAACAACATTCAAAAAACTGAAAACTTAGAACTCCAAACCCAAAACCTAAACAGCAATCAAGAGCGGCTTCCTAGCCAATTGCTGGAGTTAGAGATTCAAAAACTCTGCGAGGAACTAGAAAAATTCTTACTCCAAAAATTTCAAATCTCAGAATTATCGAAAGAAGCCAAAATCATGCACCTGCTACAAGATGTTTTAAACAATCAAATCCAAACTCAAAAAATTTGGCAAGCAATCAACTAAATAAAAACTAAGAGTTCTGGTTTAAAAATCATAATGAAACCTAAAGCCAGCATAATAATTCCTCCAATTAAATTAGAAGCCTTGGAGTATTTAGCAGTAAAACCTAAGCGCTTCAAACTATATAAAGCCAAAACAAAAACTATTAAATCATCAATTAAAAAGGCCAAAATATACAAAGCCACATAGATTTGACGACCTACAAAATCTATCCCGTTCAATTCCAACACCTTAGTGAAAACCTGCGGAATCCCAATTGAACATGCGAAATTGATCACATTCACTGAAAGAGCTAAAGAAATAATAGCTAAAGCGGTAAAAATCGTCATCCGCGAAGAAACAATTTTTTCAATCCTGGACTTAGTCTTAACTCTTTGAGTCTGATTTGTAATTTTGCAAGTTGCATCCGCCTGACAAAATTCCCAAATGAAGAAAAATCCAGCTCCAATCGCTACTACACCTATAATAGGGGTAATAATTGCATCTAAACCTACAAAATCCCAGACTCCTATCCAAACATTTAAAATCAAGGCATACATAATGGCCTGAGCAATTAAGAAAAGTCCCACTACTTGAACTAGCTTTCGCATATCACCAATTTTTGCCAAAACCAAAATAAAGGTTACTAAAACCCACATAGCACACGGATTGAAGCCATCTACCAAACCTAAGATGAAGCTCATCGCCGGCAGGGAGTATTTCTTGACATCAAAAGCATTCAAAAAAGGCACTTTTACATAAAAAGGCGTATAAGTCGACTTTATGCCACAAGTTTCTGCCGTGCATCCTTCTCCTAGCTTTTGCACAGAGTTATGCACATCATTGTCTAAATATTGTGCAAAACTCATCGAATCACTACCAGATGTAGTATTCAAAATATCCACTATCATTTGCCCAGTAGTTTCAGCCGAATCAAAACCTTGCACCAAACGCCCTCCCAAAATCATGATTGGCGTAGACTTAGAAACTCCCTCTAAACTCGTAATCTCCTCCCACAGAGGCTTGTTCGCCTCTTCTTTAATCTCAAAATAATTAACCTTAAAATCAGCCCGCGTTTGCTCAAGCTCTCCTAAAAAAGATTTTAAAGCCACGCAATGCTTACATTCAGTTCGTTCTAATACTTCAATTAACTTCACATCTTCCACGGGAGCCTTTGCAAAAACAATTGTCAACATCAAACATAAAACCAGTAGTACCTTTAAAATTAAATGTCTGCCAAAAATCATAATTGCAACTTATACCTAAATATTTTAACACAGACAAACTGTTCCTACAAAACTTAAAAATACAATATTTATTCATTAACAAAAAAAGCGCCATTTCCCTTACTCAATCCACTAGCATGCAATCAAATTAAAAACTTTATTTTAATAATCTTAAAATCTCAGCATGCAACTCAGGCAAAGCCACAATAACATGAGGATGATCCTGCCAAATATCTACTGGCTTACCAACTTTATCAGTTACGGAAAAACCTAATTCTGAAGCCATTAAAACTCCTGGAGCTACATCCCAAATT
>CAZFPD010000105.1:0-2443 GCA_964521035.1 uncultured Candidatus Peribacteria bacterium | reverse complement strand
TCCGGTATGCTTTATTTACTATTCTGTCGAGAGCAGCATTTGCCATTACAGGGTCAAAAAATATTTCTGACCATTTTTCAATTTTTCTGTTTGTAGTAATGACTAAGCTAGCGGTGACATGCATTGCTGCAATCAAGTCGTATAAATCTGAAGATTGCTCAGCAGATAAAGTTTTAAGCCCGAAATCATCGAGTATTAATATATCTACTTTACTGTACCGTTTTAAAAGAGCGTCGTAGCTATTGTCAGCTCTGGATTTACGAAACTCAAGTAACAGTTCATTGCTTCGAACAAACTTTATCTTATATCTACGTTCACATGCAAGCATCCCTAAAGCTTGTGATAGATGAGTTTTGCCCGTGCCAACGGGTCCCATGATAATCACATGATTTTTTTCCTTAATGAACTTGCCTGTCATTAAATCGTTTATTGCATGTCTTACTTTCAAGGAATAACGTTTTACATCAAATGCCTCAAAAGTTTTAATTTCCTCGAATTTTGCTTGGGTAATCCTGCGCTGTAATGATTTCTGTTCTCTGCTATCCACTTCATCTTGTAAGAGCATCAACAACAATTCTTCATAAGACATTGTTTTGTCCTTTGCTTGTCTTAAACGGCTGTCCAAACTATCAGATATACCAAATAACTTTAACTGCTGTACAAGATTCGAAAGTTGTAATTTATTAGGCATAATTTACCTCCATATCTGATGTGTATTCCTCAGATGGTCTGATGTATGCGCTATCTTTTGAGCTCTTTATCCTTTTAACATAATTGCTCTCAGTCCTCTGATCTAGATTTTGTTCCAAAATTTTCACGAGACATTGATATGAATAATTAGTATAAGTATTTGAACGTGAACACGCACTTTCTAAGCGTTTGTTCCCGTATTTATCAGCCAGTCTCAAAATTGCTTGAGACTTACGCAAACCCTTTTTACTACCACAAGAAACATTTTCTTGAATAAGTTTATATGTAGCTTCACCAATAGCTTCGGCTTTTTCTAAGCACTGACTTGGAGTATTTGCCAAATGATACAGAGCTGACTTTGGATAATCTTGTATGTCAGTTATCCATTGACCTCTACCATAATTTCTTGGATGTGTTTTTATTACTTTATGTTGATAATATGCAGAGACAGTCTTTATTCCAACACGCACATTCACGTCACATCCAATATACTTAGTAGGCACTGAATAGAAATTACATTTGACAGTAAAGTGGTGATCGTTATGCACCTTACATACTGTCCAGATTGCTATATCAAAACTTTCAGAAGGTATCGGCAATAATTGCGCTTTTTCTTCTTCTATAAATACTGCAACCGGTTTAGCCCCATTGGAACTACATACCCTGTGAGACACTATTTCTGCACACCATTTTTTAGCATAGATGTTGGCAGCTTCTATAGTTTGATATGATTTGCCTGCTATAAGTTGCTCCTTTACTATCCTGATAGAGCGTTCAACCTTGCCTTTGTGTTGAGGGCTATAAGACTTGTTAGGATCTATGGTAAAACCATAAAATCTGGATAATTCTGAATAGGTCTCATTTAGTGTGGGATCATAAATGTCTGCTTTTATTACTCCTGCTTTTAAGTTATCCAACATTACTCGCATAGGCACTCCTCCAAAAAAAATGAATGCATTTATATGCAATTGCGCCCAACTTATTTGATCTTGTGAAAAGGTAAACTCTACATATCTGTAACGACTATGTGACAGTGTCATTACAAAAACGTAGGCTTTTCTTGCTTTGCCATCTTTGTCTGACATATGACCAACATAACCAAAGTCTACTTGACCCTCTTGGCCAGGCTCAGTTATTAAATGCACTGTACTCTTTGGTGATTTTGGAAACTCCTTTTTGATAAATCTATTGATGCTTCGATTGCTTACTTCTACACCATCCATAGATAACAATCTCTGAATTTGTGTTTGTGTCATATTACGCTGAGATAGCCAACTCTCTATTTCCTGCTTGTGTTTTGTAAGACTTTCTACAACGGATGATTGGCGCTTTTGAGGTTTCTGATAAAGGCTGTTTTCTATATTTATTGCTATCTCATTTAATCTCTTATCGCTTATTGTCTTCTCAATATTTTTTGTCTTGGCCGCAGTAAGGTATTTTTTTACTGTATTGCGCGATAAACAAAATGATTTTGCTATGCTTCTGGTACTTACGCCCTTGATGTGTTGGTATAAAACTTCTCGTATTGTTGCCATGTTATATTTCCTCATTAAATTTGATTTTTATTAGGTTGATAAATTATCAATCCTAACATTTTTGCTTATACACTCTTTTTTTGAGTGGCTCTCACACATGGCGCAGGGGTGGGTCAGTATCTTTGGCGCAGAAGGCCTTTGGGTGGGTCAGTATACATGGCGCATAACAAGAGGTCGAAAAGGAGGCAGACCCAAGGGATTGTCTCAATCTGCTAAAG
>CAZFPD010000104.1:0-2499 GCA_964521035.1 uncultured Candidatus Peribacteria bacterium | reverse complement strand
ATTTGTTTTTGGAATTGGCCATATGAAGCTTGACCAAACTGAAACTGGGTACACACAACGTAGTTTTATACAAAAAGCCCTTGTTGAATTTGATGAGAGTGATCTTTTTATTTTTCCTGCATCCCGTGAAAGTAGGGAAGAGCTTCCCAAAGCTTTTCAAGTCCCCTTAAATGGTGATTTCCCAAGTTCTTTTTTGGTTGAGATTAGCCATGTTTCAAATCAAGAATTACAAATTCAAAGACTCAGTCTCAATGTAGATTTTACTCCAACAGATCCCCTGGGAACATGGGCGAGCGGGGATTACCAATCGTTAAGAGCAAAAATCTTAGAGAGGTATTAAGATCATTTGTTAAAACACTTAGGGCACTGAATTAAAGAGTCTTTGTGCCCTGTGCGAGTTTGTATATAATGTGTTAGAATAAGTTGTAAGGAAAACAGATTAGTAGGTTTACTTGCCGATTTCTCTTTCTGATTTGGATTGGGCTTTGGATAGGATTTCTCCTAGTTTTTTTGTTTTAATAAGCTGCCTTTGTTTTTTAAATTTTAAATCATACCAAAATATTAGGCAGCCGTTACAGCCTCGACCACAACATGCTTCTATTCCCATTTTTGGTTTTTTTGTATTTGAAGTGACTGGTTTTTTTAGGATTTGAGAATTTTGGGAGACTTGTTTTTGTTGAGAGTTGCACTTGCCGGAGTTGCAGCATTTTTTTGTTTCTACTTGAGGCGGTTTTGCACAGGATTTGCCGGAGTTGCAGCATTTAGTTTGATTGATTTCTGACAGAAAGCTAGCTTGGTCTTCTTTAAGTCTTTGGGGATTGAGGGTTATTTTTTTTACTTTTCTGGCAACAGTTAGAGTTGGTAGAATAGCTTGGATTTTAGTTTGGTCGATTGATTCGAATAAGTTTTTGTTTATACGAATGGCTTTGTTTTGTCCGGCCGAAACACATGTAGTTACTTCGCCAGTATTTGAGTCTTTAAATTCTTGGAGCCGCAAGCGAATTGGGTCTTTGAGTAGGGGAGATATGAGTTCGATTAGATCTCCGCTTTCGATACGATTTTTGATTTCGAAAATGATGTCGTCTTTTTCCCAGTCTCGGATAAATCCTGCATATTCGTAGTGCGAAACAGATTTAGTACTGTCGTAATTATGCGCATGGTGAGTAAGTCTGTCATCATGAAATGCAAGGCTAAAGCCACGATTTTGTAGAGTGTATAATTCTTGCATGTAGTTTTTGTGATCCCAGTTTTGTGGATCTTGATTCCAGTCATCAATCGCCATTCGATAACTTCTAGTTACGATTGCAGCGTAATAAGCGGTTTTGTTTCTACCTTCTACCTTTAGGCTGTCTATTCCAAGTTTTAGGTAGTCATCGAGTTTGGGCATTAGACACAGATCTTTAGCGTTTAGTATGTAGGACCCCCTATGGCTTTCTTCGATTGGCATAAATTCGCCTGGTCGAAAATCTTCCTCGAGTAGGAATTCAAAAAGATCTTTGTTTTCATCTGTCAGGTTTAGCTCTTTAATTGTTCCGTCTTTTAATTTTAAATGAATTTTATAATTCCAGCGGCAGCTTTGGGCACAATTGCCTTGATTTGCTCCTCGTTCTGCTAGGTAGTTAGAAAGTAAACAACGCCCCGAATAAGTCATGCACATGGCTCCGTGAATAAAGGCTTCCAGCTTAATATCTGGACATTTCTCTCTGATTTCTGTTAGCTCTCCAAAACTGACTTCTCTGGCTAGTACAACTAGTTTTGCACCTTGTTTTTTCCAGTAGTCTACTGTTAGGTAGCTACAAACATTAGCCTGAGTCGAAATATGTAGTTCTAGCTCTGGAGCCCGTTCTTTTACTAATTGAAAAACACCAGGATCAGCAATGATTACACCGTCTGGTTTTGCTTTTTTAATGGTATCTATCATTGTGTTGAGTTTGCCAATGTCTTTATTGTGACTAAATAAATTTAATGTCAGATAGACTTTTTTGTTGCGAGAGTGTGCAAATTCAATTCCCTCAACTAGTTCTTCAAGTGTAAGTTTTGCTTTTGTTCTGAGAGATAAGTCTGGAGTTCCACAGTAAACGGCGTCGGCACCGTAGAGAATTACAGTTTTCATTTTATCAAGAGAGCCTGCAGGCATCAATAGTTCAGATTTCATAGTGGTGTATGTTTTCGCTTATTATAGTCATAAAGGATTGCTTTTGCAAACTATGATTTTTTTGTTAGAATATTTAATAGATGTATAAGGTAATTTTTAGAATATGATAAATAAAAAAGCCACTTGGATAATAGTTTTGATTTTATTGGGACTTGTCGTCTGGAAATTTAACATACAAGGTAGAAATACGCAGGAAGAAGTGAGTTCGCCCCAACAGGATCCTAATATGAAAGTGAGTTCTACCCAACCTGGTGTTTTAAAAATGGGTAATGAATATCGGGTTAATCCGAAAGTAACTGATGATGTTTTACTTGAGCTTGATGAGTATACGCCTGTTTTTGACG
>CAZFPD010000103.1:0-2534 GCA_964521035.1 uncultured Candidatus Peribacteria bacterium | reverse complement strand
AAGTGCTTTGTTTAAGAAAATCTTTTTCATATATTAGAATGATAGAAAATATTTCGTATAACGTGACGCGGATAATCCAAAGCTTCTTGTGGCAAATCCCGAAGGGTTTGTGGAAAGAAATTTTGGAAAGTAATAATCATAAAACTTATCTAACTGTTCATCGCTAGCGCCTAACCTGGATAATGCCAGCAAAGCCATTGGTAAATGATTAGTATCTTTATTTGTGAACTCTGGGCTGTAAATTTGGATACTTTGAATTAATTGTTTGCAGTATGTACTAATATTATCCATATGATGTAATTAAATACTTTTTTATATTTTAGCATTAGCTTAGACCCATATCAAACTAGCATTAGCCGCTATAGCTAAGGTAGATGGCTAGCCTTGAAAATTTGTATATGTGCGCTAGGTATGATATTTTGAGCTTAATTATAACTCTTTGGCAAAGGCCCTGCCCTAGCTGTGTGGCATGTGCTCAATGCAAATGTAGCGATTATATTTACGTATGTGGCAGCAAGCTGTACTAGGAGTCCCAGCGACGGTAGGAATACCAGTAGTGGTAGGGTGGTAGGAGTGGTAGGGTGATAGGAGTGGTAGGAGCATCAAGTTGACTGTGATTTAACCTCTATTTAACCTCATGAAAATGCAAACACACTATATGTCGCTGCTTAAAAGCCCATTTGAAAAAATGCAATCTGGCCAGAAAACGGTAGAGATTAGACTAAATGACCCTAAAAGACAGGGGCTTAAGCTTGGTGATAAGATTGTCTTTTCTAAACTGGATGATTTAGAGCAAAAGCTTCAAGCCAAAGTTGTAAAACTCTTAAAGTTTAGAACTTTTGCAGAACTGCTAGAACAAGTCCCCATGCAAAAATTTGGTTATGAACCCGAGCATGATAAAACTCTCATGTTGAATAGAATTTATACTATATATAGCAAACAACAAGAGCAGGAACATGGAATCCTGGCGATTGAGCTGGAATTTAATTGCTAAACACTATTTACAAAGCTGATTCTGCTTGTGTGGATTTGGGTCTGGCTATAGCTTTGCCTACCAAATGGATTTGAAAAAATCTTTTACTAAAAAAACTAGTGATTTCATACCATCTTTTACTAAAAAAACTAGTGATTTCATACCATAGAGTGCAATTCTGTGCTCCCAGGAAATATCGCTCTGATCTGGAATAGCGACTTCGTGACCATTTATTTCAGGTGTTGGCTCGCTGTGTGGGGTTGGCTCAGATGAAGGTGATGGGTCCTCTGGCCTAACTGGTTGATCTGGTTCTCCTGCTGCTTCCCCACCTTCATCAGCTGCTACTGGTTGATCGGTGTTTTTATTAGGCTCATCTTGTGGGCCTGCTTGCTCTTTAGCTGACGCTTCTTCAGCTGGGGCTTCTTGTTGACCAACAGGGGTTGCGTCGCTAGTTGCTGGGTTTGGGTCTGGCTTCACCGCAGACTCTGGCTTGATCACAGGAGTTGGCTTAGGCTCTGGCTCGCTGTGCGGAGTTGGCTCAGATGACGGCGCTGGATTGATCGCAGGGGCTGGCTTAGGGGCTGGCGCTGGAGCTGCATTGTCAGCTAGGTCTGTGTTTTCAGTTAGATCTTCATCTTCATCTAGGTCTGCGTTTTCAGCTAGGTAATCTGGTAGCATTACATGTACTTGTCTAAGCTCTCCTTCGATCATTGCATTTCCTAGGAAAGTGTCTGGGACTTTTTGTAAGTTGTTGTCTGTTAGGAATTCTAATAGTTCAGTTGAGTCTTGCAAGCACTCTATGGAGCATATAGCTAAAGACTCTATAATTTCTTTAATATACTCTTTGATCTCTTGCTTTTGCTTTTTGAGAGTTTGCTCAAAAATAGAATAGAAGGCATTTTGATAATGCTTGAGTAGTTCTGCATTTTTAGCCGTGGCAATATTCTGTAGAGCCTGTGTTAACTGTGTGAACAATTCAATAGCATCTAAGTCACCTGCAAGTTCCTTCTGGATTTCCTCTAGAAATGGGGTCATTTTGTATTTGCTCTGCTGGATGTTTTGCACGCAGGTAAGAACTTTATATTTAAATTTTTCTTTTAAGTTATTAATTGCATTTAGATGCTTATCAACACATTTATTTATACTAAATGTAGATCCATTTGCTCCCCACTTGATTTCATAAATAGTATCCCCTACCCTAAAGTCAGCTCGCATACCACAGTATCCTACCATTGCCTGTGTATCTTCACACCACTTCTCTTCTACTACTAAGCAGTACTGTGGAATAATTTGTTGATCTGGGTATTTATAAGCTAAGTAAACTCCTATGAGTTGCTCAAAGGCATTGCCCTTGATGGAGTTAATATTTGTTTGTATAGCTTCGATTTTTTTAGCGTCCTCGTGGTTCGAGTTAGATTTAGAGTTGTCTAGAACTTTATTTAGGCGCTCGCGGGCCCCTTGTTGTCCTTTTTGATGTGCTAGAGGTAGCTTAGTTAGATCAGAGTGTTTGCTAGGCTTTGGGGGTTGGTTTTGTTGAGAGTGTGGATTGTTGCCATTGGGG
>CAZFPD010000102.1:0-2542 GCA_964521035.1 uncultured Candidatus Peribacteria bacterium | reverse complement strand
ATTTACGCTTATTTTTTTTACTGCTAATGATTTGGTATCATTTTGCTTTTATAGGTGATTTTTTGTATGGTCAGCGTTTATTTGAGATGTATGAGAGTTTTTTTGAGCTGATTGGTCATATTGCCAGAGTTGGTTTTATTACTGTCTCTGGGATTTCCTTATATTTTTTTAGCCGGAAATATCAGGGCTTTAGGCCTTATATGAAGAGGTTTTTAAAGCTTTTGACCTGCGCACTGATAATTACTTGTTTGAGTTTTATTTTTCTGCCTGAGTTTTTGATTTTTAATGGGATTTTGCATTTTTTTGCTTTTGCTACTTTGTTAAATTTCGCCTTTATAAGCATTCCTTATAAAAAGCTTTGTTTTGTGCTTTGTTTGTTGACTAGCTTCCTAATTGCTCAGGTGGAAAGCAGTAACTTATTTTTACATGTCTTGGGCTTTGCTGGAATGCAGCGTAGTAGTTTGGATTTTTTTCCTTTGATTCCTTGGTATAATTATATTATGGCCGGTTTTTTTCTAGCGCCTACTTTTATAAAATTGAGTACTGCTTTTGTGTTACCTCAAATAGAAATTATGCGAAAGCTTGGTTCGCGTTCGTTAGAATTTTATATGTTACATCCGTTTTTTATTTGGCTGTATTATATGTTTTAAAGTTGACTGGCTTGGGCTGGGTCTTTAGGTGTCCTTACTTTAGTGTTATAGCTAGAAATGAATTCTTCGACTTGATTGTTTCGGATCCTTTCCCAGCCGATTTGCTTGGATTTGAGTGTTTTGCCACTACTTAGTTTTTCATTGTTTTTGCCATAAAATGGCCCCCTCATTTGAGTTGGGATTTTTTTGCCCTTAGATATTAGGAAGCTATGCATGTTGTCTTGCTCGTCTGTGTAGCTATGTAGGTAGATAGGGTGCTCGTAAGGGTTTTGAAATTGCAGGTCTTGACGATTTGGATAGATAGTTGAATCCAGCCCGTCACCAAAGGCACTGTAGTATTTTACATATAGGCTGTGGTTTTTCCACTTAACTATGTCTAGTCCAGCTTTAAGTGCACTACGAAAGATGGTAGTCGAGGTTTGGCAGAGTCCTCCACCAGGAGAGAGTTCGAGGTCTTTGCCATTGACTATGATATAGGCATTGACCCAGTTTACATATCTGCCTTTATTGGCAAGGATGTGGTTGTAGGAAAATTTACTTTTGGCTGGAATCACAATTTGATCATAGACTTGGGCTCCCATTTGTATGTTTTTGATGCGATTTGGTATGGACCCTTCGTAATTACTTTTACCGTATCCTATAATATTGAGTTTTTCTTGGCCTTGATAAATGTAAGGATAGCTGATTTGGCTTGTTAATTTGTGTGTTTCTCGTTTGAGAATATTGTTTGCTATTGTATGTATTTGTTTTGGGTTTGCCTTAATGCCAAGTCGTATCTGTTGAGAAAGCTCAAAGTGCTGTCCATGATCAGTTAGGAGTATGGTTTGTGGGTCGCTTTCGTAGCGTTGGATCTGATTTTTGATTGTCTGTTCAACCTTTGTGCTACGTAATTGAAGTTTGTCGGAATTGAGTTCAAACCAGTCAAGTTTTACGTCTAGAGGTATCTTGTGTTGGTTAAATTCAATGTTTATGGTTCGTCCTATATATTGTTTGGCCTGTTCGTAATTGTTTGTAATGTGCGCTTGATTCAGTTTCGGCTGGACGGGCTTTAATTTTATTTGGTTAATTATATTTGGGTCCAGGACTTGGGTTTGAATTTGGTGTCCTTTTTGAGCTGGACTGATTTTTTGTGTTTGGTAGTTGAATTGAGCGTTGGCTGCCTTTTCTTGTATTTTTAATTCTTTAAATAGTAGCTGTGTCCCTTGTTCTGCTAATAGATATTGACTATGGAAGAGGTTGTTGATAAAACCCCTGTCTTGTTTTTTTAGTTCTGCGGGTTCAAAATTTATGTGGTGTATTTGATCTTGGTATTGAATTGCGATTTTGGTGTTTGGATTTTTGATTTCGCTTAATACATTAGCATAGCTAATTTTTAGGCTTATTAATATTAAAAGGCCAATAGCTAGTAGGATCTTTTTCATGAGTTGTATAATTATGATTAGATAATTATAACTCAAAATCATACTTTTTGCAAGTACATCAATATAATAAAACTCAGACTGTTGTTTAGAATATGTAGAGAAATGCTGGAGTAGATTCCGTACTTGTTTCTGATTTTCCCAAGCAGGTATCCATATATAAATATAGGAAAGAAGACTGTGAATTCTAGATGAAAGATGGCAAAGAGTGTGGCTTGAATTAAATTGCTAATTCGATAGCTGTAATTTTTGCTTAAGGTTTGCATGATAAAGTTACGAAAATATATTTCTTCAAGTATGGGTGCGATAATACAAATGGATAGATATAATATAATCGGATGAGCGATATAGGCCCCAATTAATTCTTTGATTGCAATTTGTTCTCCAAAGCCTGGGATGGTAAGGCCAGCTGTTGTTATTAAAAATAGTAATATACTGAGACCTATAAAATAGCTGAGATAATATTGGATGGGC
>CAZFPD010000101.1:0-2571 GCA_964521035.1 uncultured Candidatus Peribacteria bacterium | reverse complement strand
TAATTTGTATATTACCCGCATCGTCTATCATCATTCCTCCCATCCCAGCATCCACATGTGCACTTAAAGCCATGTATATAAAATTCTGAGCATAAAAATTTCCAGCTACTAAAGGCCTCCTTATATCAGCATCCGTACACACAATCCCATGATCAATTGCAGCCTTCACCAATCCAACCTTAGTTCTATAACGACAAATAACATCCTGAAAAGACAAACACAAAGGCCCCTCCTCAACCAAAAAATCATCCATTAACATTGTCTGCGTAGGATCAGCTCGATATAATATTATAAGTTGCATCACTGCTTTCTCAAAATCTTGAGCATAATCCCCTAAAGACTTTGCACCTAAAACCTGCTGACTAAAAGGTGCATGCACAAACAACAAATTCTGTCTAGCCTCCAAATGAAATAACTTTAAACTCTTAATGAATTTAAATGTCTTATCGTTATCCAAATAATCACAAAAATTATACAAAAATTCCTCCATTCCAGGCATCCCTTCTCTACTGCTATTTAACTGAATCTTCTCTGGATGAAACTCAGGAATTGCATTAAAAAACTCCCCCCCCCCCTGTTCTAAAAACCGTAGTATAACTTCCTTACGACGCATTAAAACACTATGGAGCAAAAGTACCTCCTTATCACCTGCTAAAAATTCTGCATTTTCAAAATCCGCCAAATAATCTATCACCGACATACCATCCTTACCCACATAATCACCCATAAATAAAAACTTTGCCCTAGGATTTTCATTGCGCATAAAATCTACCGTCTCTTTTAATAAAGCTAAATTTCCGTTCACTGGAGGCACTACGTTTAAAGACATACAATAATTATTAAAATACTAATTTTCAATAAGTACACCATACTATAGGAAAAATTTAAAAAAGTAAAATTTTTGAGCCATAAATCAAAAACTTGCCTTTCAAGCTAGCTTCCAGTAAATTATTAAAGTGCACCTATAGCTTAACTGGATAGAGCATCGGTCTTCGGAACCGAGGGTTGGGGGTTCGAATCCCTCTGGGTGCGCCATTTATTTTGCAGCTCGACGGCTTTTTAAATAACGCCACAAATAAAAACCCACTAAAGCCGCCAACAAGAAAATAAATCCTAAACTAGATTCTATCGAATGAATTCCCTGCTGCCAAGCTTCTATATTTTCTATACCTAAATATCCTATGGCGATTAATATACCATTCCTAATATAACTACCAACTAAAGTTGCCACGATATAATTACCTATTGGAACATGGAAAAATCCTCCCGCCAAAGAAACTAAGGTACTAGGCACAACAGGAATCGAACGTAAGAACAACAATAGCGAAAAACCCTTCAGGCCCTTGCCAAAATTTTCTCCGAATTTATCTATACTTTTATGATTCCAACCCAACAAGCGCCCAAAATGTCCCGACAAAAAATACTGAAATTTGTAGACTATCATATAAATAATCACACTAGCCAAAGTTTTCGAAGCACTACCCAACAAATTCAACAAGGCCAAAGTTAATAAACTTAATTTTTTTAAATAAGCTATTGATCCTAAAGTACCAAAAATAACCGGCGAAGGAATAGGCGCAATTAACTCCTCCAAAAACGGAGCTAGTAAACTAAATATATAAATATTTAGTTGCGAAAGTGTCTCAAGTATCCAATTTAGTATTAATTCCATCTAAGATCTTAAACTCTGAATTGCTAAACCATAATCCCGGCTGTGGAAAATATAACTTGCACTAACCACATAATCGCACTTGGTGTTTCGAATCTGTTTCATGACATTATCATTAACTCCCCCATCTATACCAACTAGCATATCTGGCTTACGCTCCTTAATAAATTCGATTTTAGATAACACTCCCTCAATAAATTTCTGTCCGGCAAAACCCGGGTTGACCGACATAATTAAAACCCCATCCACCAAATCCAAATAATCACTAATAGCAGTCACAGGGGTCGCCGGATTAATTGCAATTCTTGGAGAATATCCATAAGCCTTCAACATCTCTAAATCATCTTCTATATCTGCCGAGGCCTCCACGTGCAAAGTTACAGAATGCTTGCCTCTACTTCTTACAAACTTACAATCCTGATCTATTAAATGCCTTACAAAAGTTTCTGGGTTACGTATCATTAAATGAAAATCCAAGGGCAAATCTGTCTCTATCTTATTAATAACTGGCAAACCAAAGGAAATATTTGGTACAAAAGATCCATCCATTACATCCAAATGCAAGCCATCAATTCCGGCCTGTTCCATAGCTTCAACCTCTTTTTGTAAACAGGCAAAATTTGCACTTAAGATAGAGCCTAAAATTTTTATCATATTAAAAGTTTAATTTATTTTTTATTAAAGATTTGGCCTCCTCCTCATTCATTAAAAAAGTATTGATGCAAATCACGTTAAAATCACTAATTCTAGAACCCAAACCATCAATGGCCTTCAAATTATCATACTCATTTACCAACTTACACAAATCTACGTTCTCCGAATCACAAATAATACCTAACGCCTTAGGATGTTCGTATAATTTTTCATAAACCTCTCGCACCAACTCGGTATGCTGTACATTC
>CAZFPD010000100.1:0-2639 GCA_964521035.1 uncultured Candidatus Peribacteria bacterium | reverse complement strand
AGAATGAAGGCTGCTGCTGCCTACCCCCCGCTCAGGTTCATAGTCTCCGTAAATAATTAACTTTATTCCTTTTTCAACAGCTATTTTAGGTGCAAGATTTGCCTGGCCGATAACAATAGGCTGAAAAGGATGGAGAAGATTCTCAAAAGCCAGTCGGGTTAATATTCTATGCACTTTACCATTAGGCGTAAAAAGAATATTATCAAACCCGGAATGTATCCAAGACTGGAAGTTCTTCCAGCCAATATTAGTATATATGTGGGGAGCCCAGGTAACGGTTAAAGGGTTCATCCCATATTTATGTTTTAAAATATGTGATGTATGAATGCTATCTTTACCGCCGCTTCCCGGAACCAGAACATCATAATAGCCGTCTTTTCTCTTGAAGCGGTTTAATAAATCTTTTAGTTCTTCTTCTCGCTTACCCCAATCAATAGTTCTTTTGTATTCATGATAGCGGCATCCCGAACACACCCCTTCCTGATCAAAAACTATAACGTCTTTCTTGGTTGTTTTTGTATCAGAATGCTGGACTGTTCCAATAAGACGTTGATTAGACTCCACGCATTTCTTACAATATTTTACTTCCAAAGGAAGCCCTAGCTTTGAGAATTTATTTTCTTCTATTTTTTGTCCACACATAGATCCTCCTTGTTGCTTCTTGTTATTTGTTTTGCCAAATTTTCATAAATTTTAAGCCCTTTAGGGCCGCTACATTCGGGGTGAAATTGAAAAGCCGATATATTATTAAATCGGAGGCCTGAACAAAACTCATTAGCGCCGTAAGTAGTTTTGCATAAAATTACTTCCTGATTTTGAGGCTCAACAAAATAAGAGTGAACAAAATACATCTGGCTTCCGGATTCTATTCCCTCAAGCAGACTATCTTTCTGGGGACAGACTGAAAAAGAGTCTATTTCGCTCCATCCTACATGAGGAACTTTAAATATCTCCTGGGCTTGGCTATCAACCTTAAGCCGCTTTACTTTACCTTTAATAATATCTAAGCCTTGATGAACTCCAAACTCATCACTCTGGGTCATTAATATCTGCATCCCCAGACAAATTCCGATGAGCGGCTTGCCGGACAATGAATAATCGCGCAAAACATCCATAAGGCCCTTAGAAGTTAATATCTTCATAGCCTTAGCAAAAGCACCGACACCGGTTAAAATAACAGCTGAAGATTCTTGTATTACATCTGCTGAGGAAGTAATCACTGCGCTTAAACCTGCCTTTTTACAAGCTTGCTCTACGCTGAATAAATTTCCTAAATCGTAATCAACAATCGCAACAAAATTATTGTCCATTTTAAATCTTAATGGCTTCGGCAGCTAATGCTACGTTCAGTGAGATATTCCTTAATTTCACCAATCGTAGCCTTTTCGACCTTAGAATAATTCTGGCCGCTAAAAAGAAAATTAGTATTTCCTTCGGTAAACAGATCCGGTCTATGTTTTAATTCTTCAATAAACTGATAATGCAATATCGAAGCTATACTAACAGCATCGGCCTTAGATTTACTTATTGTTTCATAAACATCAGCCACAGATCCTGCTCCTCCGCAGGCAATAACCGGAATAGATACAGCTTGAGCAACCTGCTGCGTCAATTCTAAATCATAACCTTTGCCGGTTCCCTCTTGGTCAATAGAAGTAAGGAGTATTTCTCCGGCGCCCAACTCGACTGCTCGCCGGGCCCAGTCAATTGCCTTAACGCCGGTGCGAACTCGGCCATTATCGGTATAGCACTCATATGTATCATCAGGCCTCTTTTTAGCTTCTATAGAAACTACTATAGTTGAAGAACCGAATTTTTCAGCAGCTTTCTTGATTAGTTCCGGCTCTTTTATAAAGGCTGTATTTACAGCGACTTTATCGGCTCCGGCCCGCAAAACCGTTCGCATATCCTCTATACTGCGCAACCCTCCGCCTACGGTTAAAGGAATAAATATTTCTCGGGCAGTCTCCTCAATTATATGAAGCAAACTATTCCTCTCGTATAGACTGGCTACTATATCGATGTATATTAGTTCATCGGCTCCATTCTCATAATAATAGCGTGAGAAATGTTCCGGTTTACCTAAAACCCGAAGGCCTTCCAAATGTATGCCCTTGACTAAATTTGACCCTTTGATATCTAATCTAGGAATAATGCGTATATTCATTTTTCTTTGGCGCCTCTCTAAGAAAAGCTTTCTGGTTTTTTTGTAAAACAATCTGAATGGCCAAGGAAAGATTCTTGGCTCCGCCATTTCTGGCAATTTCTCCCCTTAAAACACTTAGCTTTAACTCATCCGCAGTCTGCCCAACAGCTTTAAACGGCGGAGAATAAATTCTTTGAATAGAGAATTGTACAATATCATCAGCCATAGATGCCTTATCTGGTAACTTATCTTTAATATTCTTACCTACCCATTTAAAAAATTCTTCTCTTAAATCAAGGTCAGTAATCATATCAGCTGCATAATTATAATTTAATTTGGGGAACCCTCTTTCCATTAAATTCTTAAAAATTTCATCCTTAAGATAATATTGATCAGCCTCTTGTTCACTTTTGTACCATTCGCTCTTTGCCAACTCGATAAACTTATCCAGTTTCCGAGAAAGAAGAGGATAATCTTTTTTTGGCGGTTTTTT
>CAZFPD010000099.1:0-2643 GCA_964521035.1 uncultured Candidatus Peribacteria bacterium | reverse complement strand
CCGTTATGTATGCCGGTTTTTTGAACTGGATTTAAGATGCATATTGAATTTGGTGACTTATAAAAGGCTTTGTTGTTTTTATACAAGTAAATACATTCGTTTTTAACGTAGATAGTGTAATTGTTTGCTAATTGGTCTTTTGCATTGATGGTTCCGTATAAAAAGCCATTTTTATTAAATAAATTGCTGTTTGAGATTTTGGCTGGAATGATGTGTTCTGGTTGCAGGTATTTGGTGAGGTCTTGGATGTTTTGAGATGAAGTTATGATTTCCCCAATTGCTAAAGCTTTGGATATAGCACCTAGACTTAGTGAGTTGTGTGCTTTTTTGATGCTTATGCTATGGTCTAAAATGGCAATGGAGCTTTGGGTTTCCTCGCAGAGTTGGCGTAATGTTTTGTCTATTTGTTCGGGGTTTTGATTTTCTGAAAACTCATAAACTTTTTGGTTTTTATCAACTGCGAACATTGGAAATATATTGTCGCCTGTTAAAATGAAATTGTCATGTCGAATTTCTGGAACGGCTCTTAATCCTGTGCAATCTGCATCTAGAATGGGTAAATTTAACATTTGGGATAATTCGACTGCAATGCTGAAAATATTGGTTTCGATAGGGAAAAAGGCTACATGTTTGGTTTTGGTTTTCGATTCGAGGGCTTTTAGTCCGTTTAGGTATAACTTTTGGAGGTCTACATTGCGGCTGTTGGCTGGTCCGACTCCATACGCTGAGAATACGCTGTCTTGATCATTTAGATCCTTTATATCAACTAAATTAATTGAGTTGCTTGTTTTGTAAATTTCTTGGCTTTGTGTGAGTTGTAGGTCTGTCATTAAACCGCCTCCTGTTGATATTACGCTAGAGCCCAATATGATTTGTTGAGCTTTTTTTTGATTGATTTGTAGCATGGTGATTTATTATAATTTAAGTATAGAGATTTTCAACTGTCTGTCTATCAAAATCCGCATTTCCTACGATATATAAATCAAGATTAGGAATTTTGGGATTCTCTGGATCTTCTTCATAAATTTTTGGAAGTGGGTACATACCAAAGCCTTGATTGGAGTTTATTCCTTGATTGTTGAGTTGGGCGAGGAATTTTTTGTTTGAGCTAGTTTTAAATTGACTGCGTTCGCATAAGTTTTCAACTTGAATTGCCAGGCCACCATTTGTGCCAGCTTGAATTTGACCGTTAATATAGTTGGCTAAATTTAAACCCATAATGTTGTTAAATAAACTTTGATTGCTTTCTATAATGCTAGTAATCTCTTTAGAGCTAGCTGAAACCAATTTTTGCATTAGATTTAAGCCTAATTTATTTTTTGCAATTGCTTCGAAAAGTCTATCACTTAATTCATCAAAGGGATTTACAATTTCTAAATCAGGAATTGCGCTCTGCATGTTGGTCCTGACTTGTGCTGATCTTTGGTCGATGCTGGAATATATTTGCTTAAGTAGTTCTTCAGAGATAAGGCCTTGACTAAAGGCTGTAAAGAAATATGTGTAGTATTCCACTTTGGGGATCAAGGCTCTGACTGTAACTTCAATATCTTGGTTTTCTAGGAATTTACGGTATGTGTTGATAAAATCTGATAATCTGAGTCTGGTTTCTAGTTCGTTGAGACTTTCTTGGTTGAGGATCTTAATCTCTGTGATTTCTTGCTGAATTGGGGTGTTCGGATTAGTTAAGGAGACCGAGTAGCCAGTGTTTGGGTTAAGTCCTTCTATTGATGGTCTGTCGAATAGGCAGCATCCTGTTTGAATGGTGACGTGGTCTGTGGTTTTGGGACTGCCCTTTGTTCCTGTTAAAAAGGTTTGGTAGCCATTTATTTGGCTAGAGGTGATACTTTGGTTTACTTCCAGGACTATGTTGTTTGCTGGCTTTGGGATTAAGGGTTGCGCTGTGGTTCTTTGCAGTACTCGATTTGTGATTTTTGAATTTGCTTTTTGATAGCTTGGAGCTCGATAAATGATTGACATTAGAATTGGATTAAATTTTTTATTTTTGGTTTGATTGATCTCAAGGTGGAATCATGTTTATTAGTATTTGCATAAATTTAGGTTAAAAAAAATCCTGGTGAATCTTTGATGCACCAGGATAAAATTTTGAAATAATTGTGTGAGTTAAAATTTTACACTGTGGTGCAGAAAGGAATGCTTTTGAATGTGATGCCAGATTGTTGTTTTCATAAATTTAGGTTTAAAAAAATCCTGGAGTACAAGTTCCAGGATTAAATTTTGATTTGATCTGTTAAAATTACACGCTGGAGCTTGTTTGAGTGGATAGCTTATGGTGTGTCCAGCTTTTAATTTGCATTATAGTAGCTTATAAATTTACTGTATACCAGTAGTTGCTTCTTGTCAAGGCTTGATTTGTATTTTGATAGGGTTTTGCCTATAATATTTTTGAATAAGTTGGTTTATGAAAATCAGAAGTGATATGATTATATCAGAAGTAATAGAGAAGCACCCCGAAACCATAGAGGTATTTATGGGCTACGGAGTGCATTGTGTGGGTTGTGCTAATTCTTTACATGAAACTGTGGCGCAGGGTGCTGATTTGCATGGAATTAACTTAGAAGAATTTTTGGAGGATTTAAATGATTTTGTAGCTTAGTTTTTCGCCGTATGCGTTTTGTCGAGGTT
>CAZFPD010000098.1:0-2661 GCA_964521035.1 uncultured Candidatus Peribacteria bacterium | reverse complement strand
ACCATCTTGTGGTGAGTGATGAAAAATATACCAATATTCTTCTTTTTTAATTGATTTAGAATTTTCACAATTGCCTCAATTTGCTGCGAATCTAAAGATGAAGTTATTTCATCAAAGAACACATATTCAGGATTTAAAATCAAGGCTCTGGCAATGGCTACACGCTGCTTTTGGCCAAGCGATGATTGATTTGGATAATTGTCAATAAACGCGGACATATCCAGGAAATCAATCAGCTCATGCAGCTGTTTTTGGTGCTCTTTATCTTGCACGGCAATTGTTATGTTTTCCCTATTTGTGAGGTGCGGCCATAAAAATAGCTGCTGATAAACCACCGTCATTTTAGGATAAATTTCTTTAAATTTTTGACTAGTCGGAAACTCATACTCCTTGCCATTTACGCTTATTACGCCACTGTCTGGCGTGTCTATTAAAGAGAGATTTCTGAGGCAGGTGGTTTTGCCGCTGCCATTTGGGCCCATTACCACGGTTGCCTCTCCTTTTTTGATCTCGAGATTTACTTTATCTAGAATCAGCTTGGACCCGTAGGATTTTGAGATATTGATTGCTTTTATCATTTGTTTAAATTATTTTTCTGAGAAGTCACAGGCATATTTTTTCTTGAGCCACAGCGCCAGCCCGTTCATGGGCAATGAAATGAGCAGGAAAAATATAGCTAGGGCCGTATAAGCTTCGACCGGTTTGTAGATCACGGCATTCACGCGTTGCACCACTCTAAATATTTCATCAACCGAGATCAAACTAGCAAAGAGAGTCATGTGTAGGATATTGACCTGCAGGATAATAAAGGGTGAAATCCCATGCCGAAAAATTAGCGGCAGCTCGATTTGGAAAAATCTTTTTTGATGACTAATCCCGCACACATCGGCTATTTCAATGAACTGCCTGGGTATATCCTTAATTGCCGTCCTGATAATTTCAGAAATACTGAAGATATTCACCACGGACAAGGTGCAAACCGTAGTGATAAAGGGATCGATTTCTAGGCTTAACAACTCCTGCAAAGGATAATGCATCCACAACAAGAAGACTATGACAGGAATACCCGCTACCGCGAAGGCTATCGTTCTAATCAGAAATTCTAGGGCTTTGGATTTTGCACTTAGCAAGCCCAAAGCACCTCCTAAGATCAGGCCACTTGTCCAGACAATTAAGCATAACTGTAGTGTGACAAGCAGCCCCTGCCCAAACCCAACACGATACTGATAAAGAATATCGAATAAGGACATTACTTAGTATTAAATGGTGCTGAAACTCTTTGGAAGGAGTTGGGATATTTTTCGTACTTATCAAGCAGGCCATCGACGAAGCCATTATTGATCAACTCTATTACTCCTGAATTTAGGGTATTCAACAAGTCCCGATTATCCTTTTTGACCACCATGCCGTTAGGAAATGATCGTAGCGGCTGCACACCCTCAACCTCCTTGATTTTGCCTGGATTGGCATGCATATATTCTAAGGCAATAGCTGGTTCCACAAATGTAGCGTCGGCTTTTTTCGTTGCAACTTCCAATAAAACTTGCGATACAGAACTTAACTGGGATAAGCTATGCAATTTGGCGTTTGGATAGTCGTCGCGGGCAATCACCGAGGTCATTTCTCCGTCCACTGTTGCTATTTTAATATGACTACTGTTGATTTTTGTTAAATCTCCATCAAACCTACTGTCATCGGCTCGAACATAAGCTTTAACAATACTATTATAGGGAGCAATGGTAAAATTCACGTGTTCGGCACGTTCTTTGGTGGGCCAAATTCCGGTTACTATTAAGTCAACTCTTTCCGCTTTAACGGCTTCTATCATAGTTGCCCAGCCTAACTCTTCAGTAAATTCCAGTTCCAGGTTTAACTCTTTACCGATTTCTGTAATTAGGTCATAAAAAATTCCGGAAAATTGGCCAGTATTTGGGTCCTGCATAAAGCTCGGCGGATATGTTAGGTAGCCAATTTTTATTTTTTCTGGGGCCAGCGCTTGTTCCTGAGAATGCTTTTTAACTTCTACCAGATCGTTTGTGGGCTTAGCAAAAGAAAGATAAGCAAATAATAAAACCGTTAATCCTAGAATGATTAGAATCAAGTTGATGATTTTTGAATTTTTAAAACACATATTAAATTTTGGTTATTGTTATATAGAAAGTACATATTTATTTACAAGTTAGATTTAATCCATACATATAAGATATTAAATTTGCAACATGTCAATTATATAAGCTTTTCCGAAGTCTGTCAATTAACTACTAAATACTACTTTGTTTACTACTTAGTTTTAGCTGCATGTATGCCATTTAAGCCTGTTTATGCGTGCCTGACAACAGGCTAATTCGGATAGCTAAAACTGCCGATTTGCTAATCGGAAGTGTTTTGAGCAATTCCCTATTACAAACTCTATTGACAAATAAATTAGAACAACTATAGTTAGTCGCAGATAGTAATCATATTTTTTTTATGTCACCGTCCGCATTACGAGAGCTTACACCATCGCAGCTGAAAAGCGAGCTAGAAACTAGGCTCCATGAAAGCATAAGCGCCATTGTGGAGGGGAAGAGCAGGGAAGCACAGGAGATACTGAAGTTGGTAGAAATTAAGGAACATGCCACGATCGCTGAGTCATCGAAGGCTATTCTGGATTTAGTTGAG
>CAZFPD010000097.1:0-2666 GCA_964521035.1 uncultured Candidatus Peribacteria bacterium | reverse complement strand
AGATATAAGATTCCCGCGTTTAGTAGAATAGTAAAAAGGACTTTGAGTATCATATATGTTGCTTGATAATGGTTAGAATCTTGTGGACGGTGATATCTAATTGCTGGTTGTGGTTGGCGATGACGTAATCGCAAGTTTTTGAAAAAATCATTTCTTTTTGGTAGGAAACTTCTCTTTGTTTTAGGTTTTGGGCTGAAATTTTTTGTCTGGATTGAATGCGTTTAGCTAGCTCTGCCCAATTTTGAGTGGTAATGAAGATGGAAACTAGCTGTGATTTTGGTATGGTTTTACTAATGTCTTTGAATCCTTGGTAGTCGATTTCTCGAATTAGGTTTTGGGTTTGGAGACTAGATAGGATTTCTTTCTTGTCGCTGCCATAATAATATTGATTGTGAATTAGTTGATACTCTAAAAAATCATCATTTTTAATTTTGCTTTCAAATTCAGATTTACTTATAAAGTGATAGGTGTCCCCTGGTTCTTCGTTTTCCCGTATGTTTCTTGAGGTGTAAGAAATTGGATAGGAAAAATTAGGAAGATGTTTTTTGAGTTCTTTGATTATGCTGCCTTTGCCACAGCCGCTGGGACCTATGATTGCGAAAAATTTATTTTTTGACATATTGTTAATTGACTTTTTGTGATATTTGGGGTAAAATTAGTTATAGAGCTTTGACATATTGAATTAATCGTTCAGATGGTTGAGATAAGGGAGGTAGATGGAGCTAATTTAAGGCTTGGTTATGAAGGTTTCGACTTTTGTATCCATGTACAAATAGTAATGTCAACAATTTACTGGTCAAGTTACCGGTCTAGTTTTCTTCCGTTTAGCTCCCTTATCTTAGCTCTTTGAACTTAAAATGGCAAATCTTCTATATTGATTTCTTCGTTGTTTTCAGTGCTATTTTCAGTATCTGTTTTTGCTGGAGTGGTTTTGTCTTCCATTGCGTTGGCTTCATCAGATAGGTTTTTATTTTTTGGTAGCATGATAACGTTGTCTGCAATGATTTCGGTTTTATAATTTTTGCGTCCATCTTCTCCTTCCCAGTCTCGGGTTTGGATTCGCCCTTCGAGAAAGACTTTATCACCTTTTTTGAGGTAGGTAGATACGATTTCTGCTAATTTCCCCCAGGCTACTATATTGTGGAATTCGGCTTTTTCTTTTTTTTGTCCGGTTTGATCGACCCATCCATGGTTTGTGGCTACAGTGAAGGAACACACACTGGTTCCAGCGGGAGTTGATCTGAGTTCTGGGTCGCGAGTTAGGTTACCTAAAAGTTGTGCTCTGTTTAATGTGATGCTCATAGTTAAAAATTAATTTATGTTATTGCAATTGTAAGCAAATTTTAGCTCGGGGTCAAATGATAATCTAAGGTAGACAAAGCCTCCTAAATAACCTAGTATGAAGCCCGTTAGATAAATGATAATAAAAATATGTTGGGTTTTATACATTTAGGCAATAATTTAGATTTATCTTTGGCTGAGTTATCTAGATTTGTAAATTTGGATACAAAGCAAATAGAGGATAACTTTTTGGCATTTAATAATTCTAAATTTTTTGAATTAGATTATGATAGTTTGGGAGGTGTTCGAGCTAGCTATAAAGTAATTGCTGATAATAAAGCGGATTTTTTGGGCTTTTTAGATGAGCTTGATCTGTCTAATAATCCACTTGTGCATTTAAATTCTAATTTTTTGAGTTCGACACAATTGCAAACTTTGCTTAGCAAAAGGGGTGAAATTAAATTTAAGTTTGGATTTAAGTCTTCGGATTTTCGACCGAATAGATTTAAAACGGCTAAGGATATTTTTATTTATGTTTTGAAATTTAAGGATAAAACTTATTTCTTGAGAGCCTGTTTTTTGGCTAATGCTAAGAGGTATGCTCTGCGTGATTATAAGAAGCCTTTTCGATCTGCTAAGCTTGGCATGTTGCCTCCGAAACTGTGTCAGATTATGTTGAATTTATTGGATGATAAGTCTAGTGTATATGATCCTTTTTGTGGAACTGGTAGTGTTTTGATGGAGGCGGTTTTGATGGGATTTAAGAATGTTTTGGCTTCGGATATATCGCAAGAAAATGTAGATGGCACTAAGCGAAATTTGTTTTTTATGCATAGGAAGTTTGGTTTAGAATTTGATCAAGAGCTTTTTGTACAGGATGTTACAAAGGAGTTTAATAAGGACTTGAAATTTCGTTCGGTGGTGACGGAAGGATATTTAGGCAAGCCTTTGTTTGGTAATGAGCCAGAAAATTTTTTAAAAGCTCAAATTCACACAGTTTTTGAATTATACGAATCTTTTTTTAAAAACCTGTCTAAGATTAGCAAGTCTGGTTCGGAATTCGTTATGTGTTATCCAATTATTGTTAATTTGTCTCAGGAGTCGTTTGCGGCTTTTGATAAGTTAATGTCTAAGATGCCTGGTTTCGGTTTTGAAGTACAGGATGTGGCGCCGAGTTTAAAAATGCAAACGGCGTTGTATAAGAGAGATAATCAATTAGTTAATCGCTTGCTTTTTAAATTAGAAAAGCAATAGCTTTTTTGAAAAAAAACTTGCAAAGCTTAGCAAGTTTATATATTATTTTCAGGCTTATTTAATGTAAGTGATACGGTCCCGGGTAGCTCAGTGGTAGAGCAGTTGGCTGTTAACCAATTGGTCGTCGGTTC
>CAZFPD010000096.1:0-2670 GCA_964521035.1 uncultured Candidatus Peribacteria bacterium | reverse complement strand
TTGAGTTTTAATTCATAGTAATAAATACACTGTGGGTTGTGGCTGGGAAAAACAATGCTGGGTTTGTTGAGGTCTAAGATGATTAGGCCTAGTTGTTCTAATTCTTTTTGAAAATATGTTTTTCGGCTTGAATTAGAGGCATGCTTAAGGTCTGTTAAAATTCTTTTAACTAGGATTAAGGCTTGGTCAGCTTGTACTTTTGTGTATTGAGTTATTTTCATAGTTTAATTTTATAAAGTATTTGCTGTTTTCGGAAATAAAAAGTGCTAATTTTGCTGGCCATAAAGGGGATTCTTTGCTATAATATAGGGAAGTAAGTTATATATGCCAGAAGAAAAAGACGCAAAAATATCAGAAACTGCGAAAAAAGTCTCAGAGGTGCTGGGAGATTTAAAGGAGGATACAAAATCTGGATCTGGTTTTGGGAATTTTTTAAAGGAGCTTGATGTATCTAAGAAACAGTTTTTTACTTTTTTACTAATCGTGGTGATTTTTGTGTGTGTAATTGTGTATAGTTTTTATGCTATTTTTAAGGTTTTTAAGCCAGAATCAGAAGAGTTGGATTTTCGAGACCAGGTGCAAGAGCAGCAAAAGCGAGAGGAGCCTGAGGCTGTAGTGGAAAAAAAGCTTAACAAAGATCTTGCTCCGCCTAGTAATGTTGCTCCGATTAAGATCAAGTTTGATTTTTTGAAGGTGCCACTTTTGTTAGGGGCTAAAACTTCTGATCAGGTTAATACGGATTCTATGGCTTTGGTGTTTTCGAAGGCCAAAAATTTATACGAAGTCGATGTATATGCATTTTTAGATAATTTTGAGAATAGAGAGCAGGGCTTTAAGGAATATGTCTTGAAATTAGAGGCTGCCTTGGCGGAGGTTGGAGTTTTGTTAGCCGATTTAAAGAGAGAGGTCTTGGTTTTAGAAAAAACTTTGCAGGATTTAAATGACCGAGCGGTCCAAGCTGAGCAGGATTTTTTTGAGGCATCAGATAATTTATTGATTGGCAAAATTGATAAAAATTTGTTATTATTTCAGAGTATCAATGTTCGAATAGCAGAATTAAAACCTTTATTACAGGCTCGAAATGTTTTTATCAAGAGATTTGAAGATGTTGTGAAGTTGGTTCCTCAAAAGCTAGCGGCAGTAAAGGCAAATGAGGATGCTTTTGTGAAGGCAGTTAAATTACAGAATGTTGAGAATTTTGATTTAAATTTAATTGAAAACAATTAATGATATCAATAGCAGACGTTTTGCAGAAAACTCAAGATTTAGATCTAGATTTTGATGAAACTAGAATTAAGTTTGCTTTTGAGTTTGCTAAAGTAGCGCATCAAGGTCAAAAACGATTTTCGGGAGAGCCCTATATTAATCATCCGGTGGATGTGGCTTATAAGGTTTTGGATTTTTATCCAGATGAGGATATGGTGGTGGCGGCTTTGTTGCATGATGTTTCTGAAGATACCGATTTTACCTTGGATGATATAGAAAGCAAGTTTGGGCCGGCGGTTCGAAATTTGGTTTATGGCTTGGAGAAATTGTCGAAAGTCCGCTCTCAATTGAATGAGCCGGAGATAGAGAACTTGCGTAAGATGTTTTTGTCTATGGCTTCGGATATTCGGGTTATTTTAATAAAATTGTGTGATAGATGGCACAATATGCAGACCTTGGATCATGTTAGACCAGAAAAACAGAAGCGAATTGCCTTAGAAACTCTGGAGATTTATGCTCCAATAGCCTCTAGATTAGGTATTTATAATTTAAAAGGACAATTAGAGGATTTGTGTTTTAAATATTTGCATCCACAGATGTATGAGTTAATAAAAAACCAGCTAGATAAATATCTGAAAAAAAGTCAGGCCTTTATAGATAGAGAAAAAGCTATTTTGCAGGATTTTTTGGTAGAACGTGGTTCTGACTGTGAGGTTTCGGCCAGAGTTAAGAATTTATATTCTATTTTTAAGAAATTAAAGAAAAAGGGGCGCTCAACTTTATCGGATTTGTATGATGTGATTGCGTTTCGAATAGTGGTTAATGATTTAGATATTTCTAAACTTTATCAGGTTTTAGGTTTGCTGCATAATAAATTTTTGCCATTGCCGGAACGATTTAAAGATTATGTGGCTATGCCGAAGCCAAATGGATATCAATCTTTGCATACTAGTGTGATAGGTATAGGTCCAAAGGGCTTTCAAAAACCGGTCGAGATTCAGATAAGAAACAAAAAAATGCACTTAGAGTCTGAGTTTGGAGTGGCTTGTCATTGGAGATACAAGGAAACTGCTTCCAAGCAGGATGATAAGAGTTATGAATACCAGACAGATTGGATAAAATCTTTGATTGATGTAGAGCATGATCTGAAGAGTAATAAGGAGTTTTTAGAGTATTTGCATATAGATGCTTTAAATGACAGGATATTTGTTTTAACTCCAGAAGGTCACGTTAAAGATTTGCCAAAGGGTGCTACGCCAGTGGATTTTGCTTTCTCTGTACATTCAGACTTGGGAGCGACTTGTTATATGGCGAAGGTCAATGGTTCTGTGGTGCCTTTGGATTATGAATTAAAAAATGGAGATGTGGTAGAGATTATCACCCGTAAAAATAGTGAGCCTAATCGGTATTGGTTGTCTTTTGTGGTGACTTCTTCGGCACGTCAGAAAATTAAATCCTATTTGC
>CAZFPD010000095.1:2257-2692 GCA_964521035.1 uncultured Candidatus Peribacteria bacterium | reverse complement strand
CTGAACACCCTGCGCTGCATCAACCAAGAGAATAGCGCCTTCGACCGCAGCCAAAGACCTGGAGACTTCATAAGAAAAATCTACATGACCAGGAGTATCAATTAAATTCAAAATATAATCCTTGTACTTCATCTGAGCCGGCTGCAACTTGATTGTAATCCCACGCTCCTGCTCTAATTCCATTGTATCGAGGAGCTGATCCTTCATTTTGCGGGTATCAACTGTATTTGTTATTTCCAACAGACGATCAGCCAAAGTAGACTTCCCATGATCAATGTGAGCAATAATACAAAAATTTCTTATTTTATCCATCATATAAGTAACCACAGAGTATCAAATTTTAGCAAAAAAATCAATATCAAAAAAACCAGTTCAAAAACTGCTTATTTTTCTAAAGTCCTATTGTAAATCCTCGTCTAGGATTGATTCTTTCTC
>CAZFPD010000095.1:0-2247 GCA_964521035.1 uncultured Candidatus Peribacteria bacterium | reverse complement strand
AATTTTTGAAAATTTTCCTCTTCAAAGACCCCATAAATACTAAGAGCTCTTCACTCTTCAATAAATAAGCGACTAGAACAAAAACTGCCAAGCCCACTAACCCAGCAACTAAGCCCTGTGAGAAAACACCCCAGAACTTATTCATATCAACCATCAATCCCATCCACGTCTTCACAAACTGAGTCACAAACCCCATAACCAACGCTGCAAAAGTTATTTTTAGAGCTGAAATCAATAAACCATTATGCCAAATATTCCTCACCTGTATTTTCATAAAGACAATGAGTAGAATCAAATTCACAATTGAACTGATCGTAAAGCCCATGGCTAATCCCAAAACACCAAATTGCAAAACTAAATACCAACTGGCCACGACATTTACTATCATACTGATAAAGCTGGCAACAAACGGCAACACTGTATTATGTCTCGCATAAAAAGCACGAACGAGCAATGGCATCAGAGCTTGAGCAAACAAACTCAAACAGAATATCCCTAGTGAATCTGCTGTCAAAACGGTATCTTCCCAATCAAATTTTCCAGCGCCAAGAATCACTCGAACAATCTGAATACGCAAAATTATGAATAATGCTGTAAAAGGAACAATAAATAAAATTATTTGTTTAAAAGTACTCAAAAAAGCTTTCTTGAACGCTGCCTCATCTTTCGTAGCAAATTTTTTCGATAATGCCGGGAAAACTGCTAAAGCAAATGAAACACCAAAGAGTCCAACTGGAAAACTTTGTAAATTATTTGCTAAATTAAAAATGGCCAAGCTTCCAGCCGTTATAGTAGAGGCTAGAATTGTGATGACAATAAAGTTAATTTGTCCGCTAGCCAGACCAAGGATCCTTGGTCCGATCAATTTCAATACTTTTAAGAAATTTGCATCTTTGAATTTTAGAGAAAATCTGAACTTCCATCCAAGCTTCAAAACTATCGGTAATTGAATTAACAAATGCAAAACTGCGCCCAAAATAACGCCCCAGGCCAAACCATGTAACCCCCACCAATCCACAAAGAATACTGCTCCTATGATAATACCAATATTATACATACCTGGAGCAAGAGCAACACAAAGAACCCTCTTGAATGATTGTAAAACACCTCCCAGAATACTACTAATACCTAGCAATAATGGGCTTAAAAACATTATCTGTGTCAATTGAATAGTTAACTGCAATTTCTCTCCATCAAAGCCAGGAGTTATTAAGGGAACTAACCAAGGCGCAGTAATTGCCAAGCCTGCACCCAAAACGATTAGAATAATACTTACAATATTCAAAATATTACTTACAAAATCCCAGGCAATTTTATTTGCAGTATATTTAAATGACTCTTCATTTTTTAATACATAAATGAAGACTGGAATAAAACCAGCAGACAAAGCGCCCAATGCAATTAGATTTATTAACAAATCAGGAATTCTAAAAGCAGCATAGTAGACATCCAATTCAAAGCCAGCCCCAAACTGAGAGGCCAAAACTCTGTCACGGACTATTCCCAAAACACGGCTAAACAAACCAGCTGCGGCGATTACCACAGCTGCTGATGTCACAGTATTAAATTTTGTTGAAAGAAGTTTTTTTAACATTTTAAATTGATTTAGCAATCATCAATTCTTCATTAGTTGGAACAACCAACGTTCTTGTTTTATAAGGCAAATTCTTCATAATTAAATTACGAATATCCTTATTCCGCTCCCCAATTCCCGCGGTAAAAACAATAGCATCAACCCTACCCAAAACTGCCACATAGGCACCAATATACTTTCTAACACGATAAATGAACATTTGCAAGGCCAATCTTGCCAAATATTTTTGCTTCTTGTTTAATTTAATTGACGATTTATAACCAGGGATTTCATATCCGTTGGCAATCATAATATCTATCATATCATTTAATCCACTAACCCCTTTTAGACCTGATTCAAAGTTGAACAGTTTTTGTATTCGCTCTAAACTCCATTTTTGCTCAAGCAAAAACAAGCTAATTGACGGATCAATATCCCCAGTTCTCGTAGACATCATCAATCCCTCTAGTGGAGTAAATCCCATCGAAGTATCCACCGCTTGGCCAGCCCGAATCGCCGTTACACTACAACCACTCCCAAGATGACAAGTAATCAAATTTGCCTTTTTCTTTTTTAATATAATGCCAGCCTGTTCTGAAACATATTCATGAGATATTCCATGAAAACCAAAACGTCGAATATTATACTTCTCATAAATCTTATACGGTAACGGG
>CAZFPD010000094.1:0-2814 GCA_964521035.1 uncultured Candidatus Peribacteria bacterium | reverse complement strand
TTGAGTATAACGTTTAGATATAAGCGGTGTTTATCAAAGACCTTTCGCATACTACCAGTCTCTTTTTTCCCCACTTCTCCAAAATTTTCCACTTTCAATATCCTCTGAGTTGGCAGTTTTAAAAATGTCTTCTGCAGCGTTTATACTATCAGGACTTAGCAAATCCAACTTAATTTTTTTTAAATTATTGTGTGATATGGGTATTTTGCCTGATGTGGAAGTGCCAAGGACAAAAAAATCATTATCTAAGAAGATTTTAGTTGTTTCAAGGCCGATCCCTCTACTAGCACCAGTAATTAAAACTGTTTTCATAGGTTTTTTTGAATCTTAGCTAACTTATGTATGATATACGAAGTTTACACTCAATGAAAGTGATATAATCGCATGAGCAGTGCTAAACACGGCCGTGAGTTAGAATAATTGGGTGGAATAGAACCGTATATTCACTCTTGTCTGATGAAATTCAGAAAATTAACCAGAAAAATCGCTACGGTTTAGCACTGCTAATATCTTTCCGGATTCTCTTCTGTTAGAAGGCAAAAGTTCTTTTTCCCTAAAGCCACTAGATTCATAAAATGCCCTTAGTTTCAAATTATTAGGCTGATAACAGACCCTTATGCGCTGACTATTATATTCTTCAAATATTTTGGCTAGAATTTTGTTGAGCGCTGCCTTTCCATAGCCTTGACCTTGATAGCTTTTGTCGATCATTAATCTGAATAATTTTGGGCTTTCCTCTCCAACTGGGACGCCATAAGTTGCAAATCCGATGACCTTGTTATGACTATTTTTGATCGCAAAAGCTTTTGTAGCAGGATAAAAGTTTAATTCTGCTATCGAAACTAGGTTGCTAGGTAGCGCGTCTAGCTGATCTTCATTTAGTTCCAAATTAGCGCATTGTTCCCAATTTTTTTCGTTTAGTTCCTCAATAATGATAGTGGTGATTTTTGCCATATGATTTTTTTGGACTATTTCAGCTAAGTTTTGTGCATATCTGAAGTTTGCCTGGAGCGCAGTGGAAAGTAAATTTGGGAGAGCGCAGCGATAGCCGAGTGAGTGAACCAGTTATTCATTGTTAGCTGTCGTTAGGCAAATTTTTCTCTATAAATATTTTACCGTCATCTATTCTGTAATAATTTTCCAAGATTGTATCTTTTTCTAATGTTTGTAAAGTTATTTTGTATATAGGAACATGCTCTTCAATTGCATTTGGAACATGATAATGGCTCAGTCCAAAATTTCGCATTCCAGAGGAAAGCCCCCATACGAATTGGTCGCCAAGACTACGACGATCGATTTCTTCCAATTTGCTGTTTTTCGTAACGAGATAGAAATTTCCTCCTATATACCAATCTTTTATTATTTGTGGATTATCAACAACAATTGATAGCATTTCTATATCTTTAATGGGAAGACTGTATTCTGATGGTGATCCTTGAAGGCTTGGATATACATTGGCCAATATAGATCCCAAGGAAATTTCGTTTGAAACAACATTAACTATTTTAGTTTGATCCGCTGTTTTTTGTTGATATTGAAAAACAATAATTCCAGAAACAATTGCTATAATTATGATTCCAACAATGAGCGAAATTTTGTTCGTTTGCTTCATAGTGATTTGTTAAAATATTTCAATTAAAGTATAACAGAAAAATTGTCTGATTTCAGCTAAGGTTTCAGAATATGCGAATGAACCGCCTAGTCTCTGTTGTGTGTAGTTGGATTTGAATTTTTAAATTTATCTGATCGCTTGACAAACTGAAGCTTTCATACATATAATTAGGGGCCATTTAACCAAATCTATTATGACAACAGGCAAAAGCGCGAAAATTTTTGATGACCAGGTTAGTGTACTTCATACGGGTACAGAATTTGGAATTGTACACCCAAAGAATCCTGACTTTTCACAACAGCTTCAACGTTTATTGACTATAACTAACACACAAGAGATTTTGGCTCCAAAACTGGCTTTTAACACAAAAGTCACTCCAATTGACGGCTGGTCAGATTTGGAACGGGGAAAAGGAATGCAAGCTGGGGAAATGGCTCAAATCCCAAACTTGTATCGTACCCCAGAAGCTTCGGATGGCGTTGTAGTTAGTATTACCGGAGATACTCGTCTAAAAATTGCAGTTAGCATTATGAATGCTGATTGTGGCATCATTAAGGTTTTAGCTCCAAATGGGGAGATGGCTGTTATGCATGGTGGATTTAATAACGTTGATAACCCTGATGGCTCATCAATAGTTAAAAATGCAATCTATTATTTTGAAGATCAGGGAGTTAACCCATCTCAGCTAAGATTTCGAGTTGGAGAAGCAGCTCATGCATGTTGTTATGGTTTTAAAACTGCAAATCCAGAATGGCAGATAAAAAATCAAGAAAGAGCAACTAGACTGCAGAACACATTAGGTTCTGATGTTGTAAGCCTTACTGAAAATCCACCGAGAGATGGTGGCCTTGGTTTCAATGTGCCGTTGATTGCTGCCAGACAAGCAGAACAGCTTGGTGTACATGACGTGGTCGTCGAAGAATTGTGCACAAGCTGTACTGGACTGCCTCGTGATATTATGGCGCAATTGGGCACCTATGGCAGATGGTATTCAAATTTGCGCGAAGAACCTAAAACTATCAGGAGCAATGGCTACGGATCTCGTAATGCAGTTGTTGTTTATTCCACAAGGTAAATGATATCTTTTCCAATAATTCAAATACTATTTCTTTTGGTTTAGGCATGGTTGTGATTTAGATTATTTCGTACAACGGTCAGGGTATATACGACGTTGAGAAGGTAGCGTCATGATAAAATGTACC
>CAZFPD010000093.1:0-2821 GCA_964521035.1 uncultured Candidatus Peribacteria bacterium | reverse complement strand
CGAACCTATGACCTTCGCCTTAGAAGGGCGCTGCTCTATCCAGCTGAGCTACGCGAGCCAAGACTGTCTAAATTTAACATACAAAATTATAAAACTCAAGACTAAGAATTTAAAAACTTAGTCAAAATTTGAATTAATTGCTCTCGCGTTACATACTCATCATAGGCCTTAATTTGATCTGAGTTCAAAACCCCAGACTTCAAAGCGTATAACATGTAAGGATAAGACCAATCATCAAAAGCTACAGTATCAAGCAAAGAACGGTCGGTAGTGGCTAGATCTATGTCAATTTTATAAGCCAGGAATAAAACCTTAATTAATTCGTTTAAGCGCACAAAAGCTGCAGGATTAAAACTTGTATCATTTTCGAAGAATCCATTGGAAGTTAATTTCAAAACTGCCGGGTAATACCAATCAGACTTACTCACGTCCTGAAAATTTAAATCTACAGGCTGAGTGTTCGCTAAGGCAAACAGCTTATCTAAAATCGCGGCTAACTCTGCTCTATGTAAATGGTTTGCAGGCATAAAAGAACCATCCGGATAACCCGAAATCACATTCTTACGAACTAAATTAAACAAAAGCTCATTTAAATTATTCCCCAAAGCAATATCCTTAAACAAGAGTACTTCACTTTTTAATTTATATTCCTGACCTTGGTTTGAAAAACTATAAACATAAGAACCTATTTCCGAAGGCATTACCTCAAACATAAAGGTGTCATTCGCGAATACCTTATTCACAACCATAGCTTTTTTATTAGAAGTCAAATTAAAATCAGACATATCACTAGAAGCTAATAGCGATTTAGGAAGATTATCTACAAAAATGCTATACTTTTGACCCATAATCATTTTCTTAGGCCCGCGTATTTCTAATAGTTTTTCCTCAGAAACATCATCTATAATAACAGGCTCCTCTCTAAGGTCTAGCACCGACTCTTCTCTAAGTTCTGGCTCAAGTACTGCCTCCTCTGACACAAGCTCTGGTTCAACCTCCTGACTATCATTCGATTTATAAATTAAAAATTTCTGTACAAACTGCATAGGATGTATAGTATGTTGGTAAGCCTCCTCTTGCTTAAAACCACTATTTAAAGCTTGGAAAAAATCTAATCCAGCAGCATTTAATTCGGGACCAGTAAACGGCCAATAAGGCTGCCAAGGAAAATTATCTTTATCAATTTGGAAATGTAAATGGGGAGTCGTAGTTAAACCTGAATTACCGCTCAAGGCAATTTGTTGACCTTTTGTTACAATATCTCCAACCTTCACATCCATTGTATCTAAATGCGAATAACTCGAAAAAATTGTCTGCAAACTACCAGGATCATCAAGCGAAGGGACATTGTTATGCCTAACCACTACGTGATTACCAAAACCGTAAGGCTGGCTTTCAACCTTTGTGACAATCCCATTGGCAATAGACAAAATTGGCGTACCGGTGGGCAGCTTAATATCAACCGCTGGATGCGAACCTCCACCTTCCTGGCCATCTAGTTCATAATTACCCATATATACGACTGGATAATTAATCTTCAAATTCCTAGTATAGGTATCCTGAGTGTCAAAACCCAAATCCTTAATATTTTTAGCTAACAAACTACTATCATAAACCAAAGGATCAATCTTATACTTATTATTAATTGAAGCAAAATCTGATTTCCAATTAGCTGCATCTATTTCAGTCCACAAAAAACTATTTGCAAAAGGGTAAGCAGTTCCATCAAAACTAGCATGCTTCAGGCCACTTAAAGTAGAAGTTTTTAACAAATTAAAAGCTAAACTAGGGTTTTGACTAAATACAACTGAGGCAACAGTGGCAAACAAAACGATCGCACACAAACAAGTTCTTAAATAATTTGGTGCTAAATGCCTTTTCCAAAATTTGCGCATAATATTACTTAAATCATAATATTATATCACATTTTCTTACTGAATTAAAGCATTTAATCGATTTGAAGTCTCTAAATCTATCTCAAAAGCTGAGCTGATCTGTCGGTTTTCTATAATTTTCTCTCTCAATTTAAATTCTAAAAGTGCCTCCCGAGTATTCTTACCAAAAAAATCTGTAACAAAGGGAACCTCCAAAAAGTTCTGTCGCTTCAAAATTTCTTGCAAAATCTTCACATTACTATGGGATTCTCCAAATCGTAACTTACTAAAATCAATCATTGCAGACTGAGATCCATCGTTTAAGGAACTCACAAAGAAGGCTCGCTGTAGGATCAAGGAATTCATCAACTGGCGGGTGCGAGGGCCCATATATCCTGCATAAGGAGAGTTTAGTTTATCAATTAGGCCAAAACGCAATTGAAACTTTGCCAAGGCATATTCCGTATTCTTACCAAAATATCCGGTAGGATCTAAACGAAACAAACCTAAGTCATATAATAATTTCTGCAAAACTCGTACATCAAAAGTAGTAGCGCCGAGCTGCAAAGGGTACCTAAAAAAATCCAGCCTGTTCTCAAACAATAAATCTCTTAAGTGTTCTAAAGCCATAGCTCTATCTTTCAACCCAAAAGTCCTGGCAAAATCATCTAATGCTAAGTTTGTTTGAGCATCAATACTGCCTGATACTTCTGCTAAAAAATTTAAATTAACTAAAAATTCCTGCATTTTCAATATAAAATCTGGGCTATCAATTGCATCGGAGGCCAAAACCAAATCACTTGAATCAAAAGAAGATTTAACACGAGCTAAAATAAATTGCTGATCTAAAATGGTCAATATTTGATTTTGTAAATATCCTAAGTCAAAATTAGGAATAGATGCCGAAAACTTCTTTAAAGCCAAATCCAAACTGACATCAAAAGTCT
>CAZFPD010000092.1:1055-2888 GCA_964521035.1 uncultured Candidatus Peribacteria bacterium | reverse complement strand
TTCGCAAAGACTTTGGCAGCAAATCAAAAACATCTTCTTCATAAGCCTTAATTTTCTGTGCAAGCCTCTCATTCCAAGAGTCCGAATCCCTGTACTTTTGTATTAAAAAAGGAATCCTCCAATACGAAACAGAACATAAAGTTGTAACTAACGAACGCATTTGCTCATCTGTTATATCTAAAACTCCCGGACGTAAAATCGAAAAAGCAACATTCTCCCGCAACTTATTATCACTCATCATAGTTAACATCCTATCGTAGTTTGCAACTCGTACTTCTTCGTATTGCATACCCTTCATAGTAAAAAAGGAATCCTCTAAATTCTTAAAATCCAAAACGAAGTCACCTACGTACTCCCTATCATTTAAAAAACCAACTGTCTCTGCATTGTCAGCAGCCCAGCCTTTCATAACTCTTATCACTTCTGTTTCCAACTGCTGTGCAGTTTTATTATTTAATGCAATGGCATTTAAACCCGCAAGCAAAGTTTTTAAACCTTGCTGCACTTTTTTATAATCATGATCAGCAAAAACCAATTTATCACTCCACATTTCCCAAGTTCTATCATCAGATGCAAAACTATGCATAGTATTCAAATAATAAGTTAAAGTCGAAAAACCACTTACAGCTTTTTTCAAATTCTGAATCTCACTATCAGTTTCTTCTTCCAAAACTTCATTTAAACGTACCAAAGCGTCTTCCAACTTCATACTCATCGACTGCAACACAGCCTGTTCATAATACAATTGCTCACGAGCCTCAGGGCTAATCATACTCTGCACCTCAATTTGCAGATTCTTCAACCTGTCAGCAGCCTTACGGTCAATACCTTTAGAAAATTCATTTTCTGGATCAAGACTAAATTTGTCTGGCCCACCATTTTGAAACACTAAACGCTTTTCAAAAAACATAAGATTAATTTAAATCATTAATCCCATTATAACATAAAATCATAAATCACGCCATTAAAAGACTATAATTTGTTCTTTAATTTACCTTTCTTAGCAATAGGATCTTTCATACATTCCTTTACGAATGTATCATCACAGAGAGATTCTTTCTTGGCAAACATTAAGGTCACATAAATATCTTCTACATTAAATTCATCCACTAAGTCTAAGTCAGATTTAAATTTAGCCTGAGTTTTAGTTTTGTAAGGATCAAATTCCAAAGCCTTGGTGGCTAAAATCTTTTTCCAAATTAAAGACTTATCAGCATCACAACCATGCAAATCTGCTAAAAACACCAGGTCAATCTTATTAAAAGATACCGACTCTAAAATACCCTTAAAATCAGCAGTAGTAGCCGCCTGATCCAACATTAATTGCATATATTCCAAAGACAGCTCTGAACTAACAAGAGCTTTAAAAATATTATTTCTATTAGCAGTATCGGCAAATAAAGTAGCAATATAAGCTTTTCGTGCTACATCATCTGCAAGACTACGCATATGTTTTACAAAATCATAAGCCTTGATTTTATCTAGATCCTCTACCTTGGTAGCTAGAATATCATTCATATTTTTACCTAACATTTTTTTAAGTAACCCAAAAGATTTTTCCGTTAAACCTAATTCAGATTTTTCAATTTTATAACCAAATTTAAACAAGTTCTTCATCCAAAAGGTTAAACTTTTACGCAAATTAGCCCGCCCACTTGCAGTAGTATTTGACTTAAAATATAAACTTAAATGTTGAGACAAACTATTTTTAACCAACTTCTTATTTGCAACTACTTCTTGCCATTTAACCTTCCGCAAACTAACCGGCATCATTATATTTAATGAACTTTTATAAAGTAAGGACGGATCAAAAAACACCTCACCCTTCGACAA
>CAZFPD010000092.1:0-1045 GCA_964521035.1 uncultured Candidatus Peribacteria bacterium | reverse complement strand
TTAGTTTGTGGAATTTGGTGTTTGGGAACCAAAACCCAAAGAAATCTGGGAATCCACCAAATCATCCCAACCACAAAACCTTCCAACCACCACACTTCCCAAAGACCAAACCTTTCAACCACCCCAGCCGGCTTCGGGCTCAAAGTATTAAAAGCTCTTTGATATTCTTCAGCAGCCAAATATGTTAAAAAATTCACCTTAGGAGTTTTACTTAAAGTTTTAATAGCCCGCTTTAATTCGAGTTTATTACTTGCTTCAAAAAAAGGCTTAAGATCTTGCACAAAGCGGCTCAAAACAGAAACTACTGCCTTTTCTTGACCCGCCAGCAGATATTTCCTACTTGGTAAATTAGCTAAATCCTGCAACTCTGACTCCAACTCCTTAATTTTTGAAGCATCTAAATTTAAATTCCTTAAAATATCTCGAATATGATCATAAGATTTTAAGTCCTTATTGACACTTAAACCCGCACTACCATCAGAAATAGCCTCAAAATAAGTATCTTGCAAATCCTCATCTTTAAACTTCAAACTCAAACTTGTAGAAGCTGAGCTGAAGTCAACCTTTAACAAACTACCAAAAAGAGCTTGAGACTCATTAACCTTATCCAAACTAGCAGTTTGACCCTGCACAAACAACTTAGGCTTAGGATCACTCATATTACTACCAGCAAAACTCAGGCGAAAACTTAAATATCTTTCTGTTAAAACCCCACTGAGCACGTCACGCTCTCTTTTCACCCTGAACAAAGCACCATTATTTTCAGCATTTAACTTCGCATCTATCAATTTCACACCGGATGGCAATTCAAGACTATATGCAATCCCAGCTACCGTAATCTGCTTATCAGAAACTCGCTCAATCGGTAAAAACTGCTTAATTTGTGTCTCTTTATGTTCTGCTGAAGCGCTGGTAAATTCAGTACTATAAGTAGTCTCTTCTGGTAATTCAGCTGAACTTAAAATCGCCGACTCCCTATTAATAGCAGCCACCGGACTACCAGACAAAGTAGTAGTAGTAGTAGTAGGAGGAGTAGAAGGAGTAA
>CAZFPD010000091.1:2638-2913 GCA_964521035.1 uncultured Candidatus Peribacteria bacterium | reverse complement strand
CTGGTGCCATTAGCAAAAGCACAATAGAAGAGGGAGATATCAAGTCGATAACTTCTCAAACGCTTATTAGCTTGATTGAACATGCCGCAGATCATGCTTTGGACATGGTACTTAATCAAATCAAGGTTCTTCAAGAGTCTACAGATCACAATCATAAAAAAATTGCAGAAGAGGTTTTGGTTTTTATAGCAAATTATTATATCACCAATGAACCCTCTGATAATCCAGATGTGAGAAAGACAAGAGATTATGAGTACAGAGTGTTAAAACAAATT
>CAZFPD010000091.1:0-2628 GCA_964521035.1 uncultured Candidatus Peribacteria bacterium | reverse complement strand
GCTCATTTCACACCATCCCAGATTGGATCTGCAATAAGAAATTGCGAAACGGTCAAGATTGGACGAGCTATCATGGACAATACGCTTTTGTCGTCAGTCCTAACTGAAGATAAAACATTATCATATGCTAATCTAAACATGATAAAATCTATTTGCTCAAAAATCTCACAAACTCCCAATTTTGAGTGCATGGAGCATATTCAAAAAGAATTAATTCCAGAACCAGAAGCGGTAGATATAATAGAACAAGCAAACGAAGCTACTATCAATACTTATGATGTCATTGGTGATTTCAATCCAATCATACCAACACCTGAAGCACTAAGCCAAGACGATGAGTTCTAGGGAAATTCGACCACAACTCGAAAAAATCACGCCAAAGTTTTTCTATAAAGATCTAGGAATATATGTTCTAGATCAACTAGCTGGGGTCACTCAAAACTCACACGAAGAATTTGCTAAAGTATTTGATCTCTCATTTGTAGTCTCATTTCTAGAAACAAGTTTAGATAAAGAGATTAGGAGTCGTAACCACCTACTAGATCGAGAGCTCATCGGCAAGAATATTGATGCTATAGTAGGATTATACATTTTCAAATCTTGCTCAAAATTAGCCCGAACAAAACTACAAGCTGGAGAGCCATTTGAATCAATCCTAGATATTTCAACGCTTGTCAGCGGGGCTTTTCAGGAATTGAAAAATCCTAAAACTGGAGTCCTGTTCTGGAAAAAAGTTCTACAGTCAGTTAAGGAATTCCAAACCTTATCTAGAAATGCCCAGAGAACATTCATAGAAACTTCTGGGCCTATGACCCGTGCCTTTTCTCAAGCATTAGTGCAGAGTATTGCAACTTCCCCTATTATAAAATTTGCCGATATGTTTCGAGAAGCGACAGAGCAGGTTTTTAATCCAGACCCTCAACAATCCTCAGTTCTCATCCAACCCCATCCAGAAACACAGCACGCAACCATCACAAATCTGAATACCTTCAACACAACCCTAAGTACAGATCAAATCATTAGAGAGCTAAAGTCCATTAAACTATTAAAAACAATCAAACCATCATTAGATAAACTAGAGAGTGTCCTTGAAAGTATCCAAAACACATATCAACTTTGTAAAATACAGGGGACACAGGGCTACTTCTCTTTTGAGGACTTTTTGAGCAAGCCCTTGCATCAAACTCCATTGTTTATCCGTGCCCAGGTCTTAGTTCATTATATACTATTTGTAAATTTAGACCCGGCACTTATTTCACTGACGCCTTTTCAATTGGGCTCTTTGGAATTAGATCCAGAGACTAATTTAGAAGATTTGCTCTACATTACAAATAGTTCTGCTGCTAAGCAAATCGACAATATCAAATCAGCACTCAGTCATGTTTCCCAACTATCTAAAAAACAAAAAAGAAGACAGCTAAAGAATGGGGATCAAAGGTATAGCAAGCACGAGTATACATTCTCGCATCAAGTTAATTGTGAGCTTGAAGGTCAAGAGCAAGGCGAGCAACTCAACATATCAATGAGTGAAACCACTCCCTCATCCTTGAGCAGCTATTTAAATTTATTTGTCAGACAAAGCTTAGAGCATCACGGCCTAGAACTTGATAATATTACACATCATTATTTTATAGATGTAGCAAGAAGTTATATATTAAACCTATATAGGGAATTTAATAACACCAAACAGAGTCTAGCTGAACTTCCATTTTTTCTCACAGAGCAGGATAGTTTTTTCCAAAAGGTGTCCGCCCAGAATTTTTCAGCTGGTTTACTAAATACACTAACTAGCAATATAGAAGGGAGAAGACCACTACTGACCGCCAGTGCACTCAGCAAGATTGAGTCAAAATTGATTTTAAATTGCGAGCAGCAGGATATTTTGTTTATGCCTCCCGAAATCAAAAAATATTTATATTTAATTCAAGCCGACACTCCTGCACAAGTTCTTCGGGTGCTCTCAAACCTTACAATGCATAGCTATACAGCTGGCAATGAGTGGATGGGATATCAGTCGCTGATCAGAGACATTGATCATAATTTTAAGGAGGAAAACATTTTAAAAGCAATTTATGATTGGTTTATCATGGCTAGCACAACATATAACATCCTTGGAGTCTTGTACGCACTCTCGCAATTATCTAGGCTACAAATTGAGAGCATATATAACATCAATCCCACGATCGTACTGCAAACAGCAGATCAGTATATATATAAGTGTCACCAGATCCAGAATCCAAAGCAGGCAAAAATACTTAGTGTTATTTATCAGGTTGCCGCAGCTCAAGGCCACATAACAGAAGCCGAACATCAAGCCCAAGCAGCTAGACTTTTAAGCTTGCTGAGAGTAGAACAAATTATTATCCCTCAGCCTGAGTTCCCAGTCAGTACTGAGAGTCTTCAGCCAGCCATAAACAAAATCAAATTAAATGTTTTTTATGCTTTTCTCCTCACCGTAGCAAGTTATCCTGGTGTCTCATTCAGAACTGCAGAATCTCTTGCACGAATACTTGTAGATCAAGAAGATACAACATTTGTCGAAGAAGTCCTGGATGTCCTTTTGGAAAGTCATACTTTCACTAATATCTTTCGGAATCTTATTAATGAAAGGCATGCAAGTTCTGCATC
>CAZFPD010000090.1:0-2966 GCA_964521035.1 uncultured Candidatus Peribacteria bacterium | reverse complement strand
ATATTGCTCATAATCCTGTAGTACTTTTCTAAACTCCATATACTCAGCAGCAGTAGCAGTAGCTGGAAGGGCTGTAAGGGCTCCTTCTAAAGCTGTTATAGCCTCTTTATCTCGTTTGAGCGCAATTAGAGTGTCAAAATCACCTAACTTGGCTTGTTCTGTTCTTGTGGCCGATCTTTCTGTACGGGCTGCATCTAACAATGCTTGCATCTCATGAAAAGGAATCGTTCCACTAGTTTCACTGGCAGCCAATTGGGCAATAGCAGCCCTAATTGCTGGGGAACCAAGCAAGGTATCTAAATCACCTAAAGCTTCTGGACGCTCAATTAAAAGCTTAACATCAACTTGGTCAGTCTGCTCATAGGCAGTAACTATAGCATCAATTATGGCGTCTAATTGCATTTTTTCTAAGGGACCCAAATTATCATAATTAGCGTGCAAACCCTTAGCATGAGTGATAATTGCCTTATATGACAAAGTTTTTAATGGTTTCCTGCCTTTTCTAGTTAAAAGACCTACCTTAGTAGTAGATTCGGCTGACGCTTCATTTAAAGCCAAATTAGCACGCAAATTTTCTTCTACCGCAGCCTTAAAGGCAGGGGCTCTATTACCCATATTTGCAAGCACCGTAAAAGCTGGGATAGTGCCAGGGTCATCCAAAGCTTTTAGAACTTGTGCAGCTCTCGAATGGATATCTCCAACCACACCTAAAATCGTTGCAGCGCTACCTGTATCGTAATTTGGGGGGCTTAAGACTCCTGCGTCTGGATTAGGGATGGCTGTAGGATTACTTGGAGTAGTAAGCAAAGGATCAGAAGGGCCAGTAGCACCGTCACCAGCGCGGCCATGAGTGTTCTGAGTATATAGGTTTCGATAACACATAGCTATATATTAAATTCAAAACCATTATATCACAAAGCCCTAAATTTGACAAGTTTTATAAAGTGCCAAACAAAGAAATCTTGCATTTAAAAGTCATTTTGCTAGAATAAAAAGGTTATAATTTATTAGCTATGAAAATCACTAAAGGAAAGGTCCAAGACGCAATGCTCAAAATCACTGTCAGCCTGGAGCCCAAAACCCAAGAAAACTATGAGCAGCAAGCCTCCAAATTAATGGCAGAAGAAGTCTCGATTAAAGGATTCCGCAAAGGACATGTACCACGCAAAATGCTACTTGAAAAATTTGGCGAAGAATTTTTTTACAACTTTTTAGTAGACAAATTTATCAACCAAATTTACGCCAAAGCACTCCAAGAAAGTAAAGTTGTGCCAGTTGGCATGCCAGACTTTAAATTAACCAAGCAAAAACCACTTAGTTTAGATTTTTCTGTGCCGGTGGCTCCAGAATTCAAATTAGACAAACTTAAAAAAGTTAAACTCAAACTAAAAAAACCAAAAGTCAGCGCTAAAGACCTCAAGGCCGCCATAGACCGAGAGCTAGAAGTGCAAACCAGCTATCAAAAAACTGACAAAGCCGCCAAACTCAAAGACAGACTCATTATAGACTTTGAAGGTTTTGACCAAAAAGGGGAGCTGATTGAAGGTACTAAGGCCGGCAAGCAAATGCTGGTGCTAGGATCTCAAAAATTTATTCCAGGCTTCGAAGAAGAACTGGTTGGCAAAAAGGCCGAGTCCGACACAGAATTTAAAATCACTTTTCCAAAAGACTACCACAACAAAGAGCTACAAAACGCCGTGGTGCTATTCAAAGTCCATGTGCACAGTGTCGAAAATCCAAGCCTGCCAGAACTAAATCCCGAAACTATAGAAAAAATCTATGGAGAAAAAATGAGCAAAAAGGAATTCGAACAAAAAACTGAAGCCATGCTACTAGACAAAAATCTCAGTCAGGCCAAAAAAGACCTAGAATCCGAACTCTTTGAAAGCCTACTCAAAAGTGTTGACATCAAGCCAGCGCAAAGCCTGATAGACGAACAAATCGCTAATAACCACAAAGAACTCGTAGAAAACCTAAAAAAGCAAAATCAAGAACTAGAAAGCTATATTAAAGAATACGAAAGTCAGTCCAAAAAAGACTTTCAAAAGGAACAAGCCGGTCTAGCTGAGAAACAAGTCAAAATGCGATTTCTGATGGACGCAATCAATAAGGAATTCAAACTGGAAGTCAACGAAGCAGACCTAGCCAAGCGTATACAGGAAGAAATTCAAAAAGCGCCGGCCATCATTAAAAATCACGTAGCCGACTTTTACAAACAAGGTTCGCAGGGAGAATTTATGCTTCGCAATCAAATTTATATAGACAAATTATTTGAAATTTTTGTTGACATAAAATAGGAAAATAAGTTTAAGCTTGCCATTTCCTAGAATTTTACATACATTAATAGTGCTAAGTGACTTTTATGCTAAAGGCTCTATTTACATCTCAAGTCCGAATAAAATTACTAGAACTCTACTTTTGCCATCCCCAAAGTCAATATTATGTTAGGGAACTTACTCGTCTTTTAGACGAACAAATTAATTCTGTGCGCAGAGAACTAGAAAACCTAACCCAAATCAAGCTACTCAGTCACAAAACCCACAACCGCAAAAAATACTACAAACTCAATCACAAATGCGCTTATCTGAAGGAACTGCGCATACTCATCCTAAAAAACGCCGAGCAATTTAAAAAATTTAGACGCAAATTCAACGCTCACGGATCCTTGGACATGCTACTTATCGCTGGTAAATTTATAGATCAAAATGACCCCTTCGATATATTCATAGTCGGAGAAATTAACCCAGAAAAACTTATTCAAATTCTAGAGGAATTTAATCTTCAAAAATATAAAATTAGCTTTCAAGAAACTCAGGCCCTGGCAGAAATGTGGCAAAACAAAGACGCCAAAATTCTCAACCTGCTCAAAAACCCATCATATTTAAAAATTCACTCCAGCCTGGACCAATACCTGAATCTAAGCTAAAAAACTCTTGCAAATCAAAAAATTATCTATATAATTGTCT
>CAZFPD010000089.1:0-3237 GCA_964521035.1 uncultured Candidatus Peribacteria bacterium | reverse complement strand
CAGATGAGGCTCCAGCCACAGAAGATCCAGCTCCAGCAGTAGAAGAAGATCCAGCTCCGGTAGCAGATGAGGCTCCAGCCACAGATGAGGCTCCAGCCACAGAAGATCCAGCTCCGGTAGCAGATGAGGCTCCGGCCACAGAAGAACCAGCTCCAGCGGCAGATGAGGCTCCAGCTGCTCAGGCTGTGTCTATGAGTGCTCAGAATTTTAGTTTTGCCCCAGCGACCATTACTGTTGCTAGTGGTGCGCAAGTGACTCTGACTTTAAATGTAGAGGAAGGTTTTCATGATTTTGTAATTGATGGAGTTACTTCTATTGCGGCAATGGGCGCAGGATCAAACGCCATTGTAACTTTTACAGCCCCAGCGGCAGGTAGCTATGAGTATTATTGTAGTATAGGTTCGCACCGAGCTATGGGTATGGTAGGAACTTTGATTGTGGAGTAAGTTTTAGTATAAATTTCCAAAAGAGCCCATCTGGGCTCTTTTTTTATTTTGGTTTTTTGATCACTAGCCAAATTATGATTCCGGCTGTGATTGCTAAGCTTAGCCATTGTAGCCAGGGTAAGCGTTCGGTGATACGACTTTCTTCTGTGTCACAAATATCACCTTTGCCGTCTTGGTCTTGGTCTTTTTGATTTCGATTGGCTTGGTTTGGGCAATTATCTTTGGAGTTTATAATTGAGTCGCCATCAAAATCTTCACAGACATCTCCAATTTCGTTTTGGTTGATGTCACTTTGTTCTGTATTTTTTATAAAGGGGCAATTATCTTCTTTATCTATTATGCCGTCTGCGTCATTGTCGGCTGCACTGTAAAGCGGGTTGGTTGTTTTGTTTTTAAAAGTAGCTTTTAAAATGCTTTGTGATTGATTGAAATATCCAGTTTCAGGTACTTTGTATTTGGGATTTTGGTCGGCATCTGAGTAGATTTTAAAGGATTTGCCTGGAACAGCTAAAAACTGGTATTTGTTATAGAGTGCTTGAAGTTCTTGACTACGTTGAAATTTAATTTGATTTAGAATAATTGGATGTTTATGATTGAGTGTAATTCTAAATTCTGAGGTGGTAGTTTTTGGGAAGTTGATATTGTCTGACTTTAGTCTACTTTTGGCAAATATAGTTTGAAATTCTTGATTGATTTTAGCTTCAATTTTAATGTGGTTGGCTGGTTTAGAAAAAATTTCATAAAACAACCTCAGGTTATGATATGTGTGACTGTCTTTAGTTTTGAAGTTTAAAACTGTTTCACCTTGAGTTTTTTCTATGTTGAAATGGGTTTTCGTTTGAAAATTACCATCTGTTAAATGTTCTAGGTTTGTAATGTTTTTTAAGCTGGAGGTTTTAAAATTGTCTGATTCCAAGATTTTATTTTGATTATAACCAAAGCCAATCTTTTGTTCGTCTACAATTAAAATTGGATATTTTTGAAGGTCTAGATCAAATTCCACTAGAGTTGGGATGTTGATAGATGCAAATTCTATATCATATAAAGTTTCGTAGGATTTAAATGTCTCGTCTTTTATGTTATTGAAGGCTAGACTAGTAGTTTGGATTGTAAATAGTCCAATGGCAAATAGTTTTTTGAGAGTATGCATGGTTTGAAAAATTTAAGATTTTTTATTATAAAAGGCAGTGGCTATAAATAAGATACCAATAGTTAAGAAGGTAGTCATTCTTAAAACTACAGTCATTTGCCAGGCTTCAACTAAAATTAGGCGTATAATTACTGCTCCAAGAATTATTTGTCCACCGCGATATAAAATTTCGGCTTTTTGTATTTTATTAGCTCCAGGCTTATTAGAATTGGTTTTAGTTTTCCGATTTAATATATTGACTGCGTTATTTTTTTCTTTTGCTTGTATTCCTTTAAATAAAATTGTTAGACCGAGTATGGTATAAATGGTTAGACTTAAGCCTTTAGCTAAACTATATGAAGTGATTAAACTTGCATTAATTAGCCAGATGATTCTTAAAAAATATGTGCTGGCGATTGTAGCAAGTATGATAGAGCTTAGAGGATAAGGTAGTTTGGCAGGTTTGATTTTTGAGATAATATAACTGGCTAGTCCTGTTGTTATTATAATAGTTAATAATATCGAATACTCTGAATTGCTCATATGATTTTTAATTTCAGGACTCAGAGCTGGTAAACTCATTAAAACTGGAATAGTGAAAGCTATACTTGATAGTTTTGTTAAAAAGTAATTTTTGAGTCGATTATAACTTAAATAAACTAGTGTAAGGGATTCAATTGCAAAGGCAATTAATAGGGTGTTACCTTCAAAAGTTTGGCCGGTAGCTACTCCTAAATAAAGCAAGCTTAAGCTTAGGAAGATGTAATATATATTGGAAAACTGAGTGTGTTGTCGAAGTAGATTACTCAATGCTACTCCTAGTAGTCCTATTCCACAAAATATGAGGTTTTGAAAATGCTCAGGGGTAAAGTAGATTATCCAGTTGATAATTAGGATTCCGTTAAGACCAGCAATTGCAATATCGGCGAGTACAATTTTTTTATTTTTTATGATGTTGCTGATGTTGTTATATAAAAATTGTGAATAAAATAAAGTTATTAATATCCAAACAGATATTTGTTGTTCAGGATATATTTCTGTGAAGCTTAGACTGTATATTGCGGTAATAAAAATTGATATTACACTTAAGCTACGCCAGGTCTTACTAGAACTTATAATTAGGCTGGCAATATTTAATAAAAATACATATATCAATAAGCTTAAATAATTTGAGCTTGGTGAGTTAATTAAAATTGGTATGAGTCCACCACCAATTAGGGCTATAATAGCGATTGCTTTTCGGTTTTGTTTGATTGCTTGAAAGCTCATGTAAACAATTGCTAAAGCCATAATCCCAAAAGCTGTAAAGGGTGTTAATAAATCATAAAGATTTCGGGCGGAATAGGCGGTAGCTAAAATAGTGAGCCCTCCGATGATAGTAAAACTTGTGGCTACGTTGGCTCTTTTGTTGTATAGTAGGTTGCCTGCTAATAGAAATCCAGTACCAGCGATAAGTCCGATCGATATTTGTCCCATTGGTCCAATAAAATCATTGCTAAAGCTATATTTCAAGAACCATGCTAGGCTAAGTAATATAAAAAAGGCCCCGAATTTCAGTAAGGCGTTTTGTTGGCACCACCCGATTAGGTTTGTCAAGGTGTTTGGTTTTGAGCTTTTTGTTTGCATGTTATTTTGTTAATCAGTACTGCTAGTATAGCAGAG
>CAZFPD010000088.1:0-3260 GCA_964521035.1 uncultured Candidatus Peribacteria bacterium | reverse complement strand
GGACTAGCTAATTTTATTATAGTTTTGTTTTTAACTTTCTTTATTACCATTGATCAAAAACTAGTCGACAAATTTATTATCAATTTATTTCCCAATAAATACGAAAAATACCTAGAAAACAAATTTGTAAACATCAAGCACAAAGTAGCCTGCTGGCTTCGAGGCCAACTTTTGCTTATGTTGGCAGTTGGAGTTCTAACCTATATAGGTTTAGTGGCAATTGGCATAGATTATGCCTTCACACTAAGTTTGTTTGCCGCATTGACCGAGCTAATACCAGTAGTTGGTCCACTTATTGCCTGGGTAGTAGCGATTCCTATTGCAGCCAACGCCAGCGGATCCATGATACTCTGGACAACCATAGTTTATTTACTAGTCCAAAGGCTAGAAAACAGCTTATTAGTGCCAATGATAATGAAAAAAACCACCGGTTTACATCCTATAATTGTGGTTTTTGCCCTGCTAGCTGGTTTTCAATTCCTTGGAATCCTCGGTGTTATCATTTCTGTTCCAATTATGACTATTTTATCTATCTTCTTTAACGATTATCTGCCCAAAAAAGATTCCTAAATTCAACTCGAACATCACTTAGATGAAACTTCAAAATCCGGAAATTAGCAATCACACCTACGTGATTGTGAAATTTTCGGTGGATCTTATAAAGCATTAATCTCCCCAAAAAACGGTTTAAATTATCTAATAAAAACGATTGCCTAACATTCACCTTAAACTTTCTTAATAAAATTAAATTCTCCTTCCAAAGATCTAAATAAGGATCATTAGCTAAACTAAAACTCTCACATAAAGCTAAATCATGATCTAACCAAATACTTGGGCATAAATTGTTCTTAAATGGTCTAAAAAAGCCACGCTGGCCTTTGAACCAAAAAACTATCATCCAAAGTAGTCTAGCTAAAAACAACCTGTTCTTGGCAGTCACCAAAACCAAATCAATATCAGAAGCCGCATGCGCAGAGCCTATAGCCACACTATTACATAAATATACTTCCTTCATAAATGGCAATTTACTCCAAGTAGAAGCGTATTTTCGGGCCTTTTGCAATAAGATCTCCGAATGAGATTTGGAGTTTAAATCAAAATCAATTAAACTTAAGACATAGCCACTTTGCGATTTTTTCATGATAAATATACAAGCCTTTATAAAAACTATACCAAAAAAACCTGGCGTCTACCAATTTTTAAATGCAAATGACCAGATAATTTATATAGGTAAGGCCAAAAACCTCAAAAACCGAGTCCAATCTTATTTTCAAAACCAAGCTCAGCAAGACCTCAAAACCCAAAACCTCTTAAAACATATTGCAGACATTCGATATACTGAAGTAGATTCTGAACTGGAAGCCATTTTATTAGAGTCTCATCTCATCAAAAAGCACATGCCAAAATATAATGTATTACTCAAAGATGATAAATATTTTGTATATCTAAAAATCACTGGCCAAGAGGACTTTCCTAAATTTTATCTAACCCGCAAACTAGCAAATGACAAAGCCACCTATATAGGACCCAAAACCTCCTCCAAAGACATCAAAAAGCTATTTAAAAGTATAGAAAATCTGTTAAGCTATGAAAATTGTCAATTCAATCTCATCTCCTTAAAAACGCCTAAAATCAGCACAAGCCAAAGCAAACAAAGCCTCTGTCTCATCAAAAACATTGACGCCAGTCACAGCCCGTGCATTAGCGAACTAAGCAAAGAAAAATACCAAGGCTTAATTAAAGAAATCATTCAGCACTTCCAAGGCAATAGCCACAAACTACTCAAAAGTCTTGAAAAAAGCATGCAAAAACATGCTCAAGCTCATCAATTTGAAAAGGCCAGTAAAATTCGTGACAAAATATTCTCCATTCAAAAAATCCTAAGCAAACAAAATATCAATAGCGCCAAGCCAAACGAGAACCTAGATGTCTTTGGTATAAGCCATTATTCAAAATTAGTTTTTGTGGTGATTTTTCAAATCAGGCTAGGTAAAATCATTAATCAAATTCAATTTAGCCTACAAAATCCTTTAGAAAACACTCCGGCAGACATTCTAGACGAAATTCTCTCCCAATACTATCAAAACACCCAAGATTTTCCGAAAGAAATCCTCATTCCACACGCCCTAAACAACAAGCCAATCCAAGAAAGCCTACTCACCAAACAGGCCGGACACGTAATCAAAATCAAACATCCAAAAACTGGACGCAAGGCCCAATTAATCAATCTCGCCCACAAAAATGCCGAAAGCTATTTGCAACAAAAACAAGTCAAATGGCTCAAAGCCGATGCGCAAAAAGACACTTTGGTCAAAATCCAAACATTACTTAAACTCAAAACTCCTCCCAAGCGTATAGAATGCTACGATATTTCGCATTTAGCAGGACAAGACACCAGTGCCTCCATGGTAGTTTTTCAAAATGGCATACCAAGCAAAAAAGATTATAGACACTTCAAAATCAAAACCTTGGCCGAAAAACAAATCAACGATTACCAATCAATTTACGAAACCCTCCAAAGACGGCTAAAATACATAGCCAACCCTCAAAAAGGGCTAAGAACTCAATATAAAGACCAAAAATTCACTATTTCGCTCCAAAAAGAGCTACTCGCAGAAATTAAATGCTTGGAACTAACAAAGGACAACTACCTCATTAAAAATATCAAAATTCTATCAGAAAAAATTATACCCGAACACGCACTCAAAAAACTCATAGATAAACTAAAACCAAACAAAATATATATGCAAACCCTGAATCCAGCAGCCTTACATGTCGGTTTCCAAAAAATTAAACACGCCAAATACAAATCAGCCTACTACAAACATAAAACCCACTCAGACCTTTCCTTTAACGCAAATCCAGACTTAATTGTCATTGATGGAGGCAAAGGACAGCTCTCTGCAGCCAAAAAAGCCTTAGACCACTACCAACTCAAAATACCCATCATAAGTCTCTCAAAACGCCTAGAAACCATCCATTTAAGCTCTAACAAAACCCTACAATTGGCCAAAAATAACCAGGCCCTGAACCTCATTCAACAATTAAGAGACGAGGCCCATCGCTTCGCCATTAGCCATAATCGCAAAGCCCGCATCAAAAAACTCACCCAATAAAGGTGAGTTTTGTTTCCTTACATATAAATAGCCTTTAGAAGCTATAGGTATTATAAGCTGGGTAATAACCGGCGTTATAAGCGTAATTATCGTAATAATTGCTATAATTATTGTTGTAACTAGTTGCGTAATTAGCATAAGAGT
>CAZFPD010000087.1:0-3311 GCA_964521035.1 uncultured Candidatus Peribacteria bacterium | reverse complement strand
TACAATCTATCTTTACATATTCTAGGCTTACCCGTAAACTTACAAACACAGCCCCAGGATGTTATCCGCTTGTGCCATAGCCTTAATCGCTATTATGAAAAACATTGTTAATTTAAATACCAAAGCCCAAGATTGGGAAAAGTTTATCAGGCAGTTTGAGCATCAAATTTACGTTCAATCTAAGGAGTATGGTGTATTTAATAAGGAAACAGGCGAGGAATTCCGCATAGTGACTGTGCAAAAAAACGCAAAAATCATGCTGGGTTCCATAGTCTTAATCATTAGGGCCCGCCGAGCAAATTTTATCTATCTACCTTACGGACCAATAATTTCGCCAGAGGCCAAGTTCTCAGACTTTCAGGCCTTTATACAAGCTCTAGCCAGTCTGAAAAAAGAATACAAACTGGCTTTTATTCGTATATCACCATTTTATAAAAGGGGTACACGCCTAGAAAAATGGTTGCAAAAAGCCAATTTTTCTCCGGCGCCCATGCACATGATAGCCGAAGATGCCTGGATACTGAAGCTGGATCAACCTATTGAAAATTTGTTTAAGCAAATGCGTCAAAACCATAGGAACTTAATTAATCGGGCTAAACGCATGGAAGTGAATATAGAAAGTAGTTCCAATTTGCAAGATGTGAAAATCCTGTCCGACTTACTGCAGCTCACAGCCAAGAGACACAACTTTACAGCCTTTTCTTACGAATATTTAAAACAAGAATTCAAGGCTTTTCAAAAACAGAAGGCCGTGCGAATCTACAAAGCTATTTACCAGGGCGAGGTTATTGCAGCCTCCATGCATTTTTTCTGGGGCAGCCACGTAGTTTATAAGCATGGCGCTTCTAACAGCCAGTTTTCCAAGGTGCCCGCCTCATATTTACTACAATATACAGCTATCCAAGATGCTATCCAAGGCGGCTTCAAGTACTACAATTTTTGGGGGATAGCCAAGCCTGGAGCCAAAAAGCATCCCTTTTTAGGCATTACAGGTTTTAAAAAGGGTTTTGGAGGTGAATATTTAGATTTGATCCCGGCTCATGACAAAATCTTGTCCATGCAATATTGGATAAATTTCATAGTGGAATATTTTCGAAAAATTAAACGCGGATTTTAATAAATTATTATGCACATAAAAATTGGAGAAATATTAAATTCACAAATTGGTAGCAAGTTTAGTAAAATGATTCCAGTTCAGCTGACAAAAATTGACGACTTTCAGCTGGATCCAGAGCAAAATTTGGAACTAGAGATTTTTCGGGTACCGCATGGATTGGCAGTCATTATCCAACCCCAAAAACTAACCGGACAGGCTATGTGTGGTCGTAGCCTAGTCAATTTTAGGACCAATATTATAACAGTCCTCAGCGAAGAGCATTTTTATACCGAGGCACCAGAACACGATGATTTAGAGGAATATGCCCTAATCAAGCAAAAATCCTGTGAAATTGACCTAGAGCCAGTCATTAATCAAGCCGTATTATTGGCTGTACCTGCAGTTTTTTATAAGCCAGGCACCAAGCCACTGCATAAAATGGACTCTACTGGAAATAAACCTTTTGCGAATTTAAAGGACCTACTTAAATAATCTTGCAATTTCCTTTGAAGATGTGTAATATCTAAAAGCTTTTAAACAAATATCCATGGCTGTTCCAAAAAAGAAAACCTCCAAAGGAGTAACTAAAACTCGCCACAAAGCCTATATCCAAAAACAGGCCAGCAAACTAACAAAAATGAGTCTTGTCGCTTGCAAACAATGCGCAGAAACTAAACGCAACCACGCCGTATGCGAAAAATGCGGATATTACAATGGCAAACAAATTTTAGATCTAGAGAACAAATCCAATATTACAACTATTAAGGCCTAAGCAATATGCCGAGTTTTCGTCATTTATCGAGACAACTTGTTTTACAGGCGCTCTATGCAGAAAATTATCAGCCGGACCACCAAGGTGGTTTTTTGGGCTATGTTATAGATAATTTTGGGCTCAACTTGCCCGACCTCGACTTTGTCGAAAAACTTTATGCTAATGTTAAACAAAAGCGCTCAGATGCCTACGCCATCATCACAGAATTCGCACCGGAGTGGCCGCTGGAAAAAATCTCTGTTATTGACAAACAAATATTATGTATAGGACTAACTGAAATCTTATATCTGAAAGAAGTCCCAACCCTAGTTGCTCTTAACGAAGCCATTGAATTAGCCAAAGATTTTGGGAATGACAGTTCCTCTAAATTCATAAATGGAGTCTTGTCTGCCGTGATCCAAGATAAACTTGGCTCCGAATCACTATCTAAACCTCAAGCTAATGCAAAATAAGATCCAGGAATTCCTAAAAACAATCAAAATAGTTCCAAATCAACTGGAACTCTATACTACTGCCTTTATGCACGCCTCCTACGCTCACGAAAAAAACCTGCCCACTCTAGAATCCAACCAGCGCCTCGAGTTTTTGGGCGACGCCGTCTTAGAACTTATCACCACCGAATATTTATACGAAAAAGTCTACAAGGATGAAGGAGAACTCACCAGCCTGCGCTCTGCTCTAGTTAAGGGGGCCCATTTAGCGGAAGTGGCAAATAAAATCCAACTCAATGATTGCATTTTTCTATCCGCAGGCGAAAAAAACTCCCAAGGAGAATCCAAGGATTATATCCTAGCCAACGTCACAGAATCCCTAATCGGAGCCATTTATTTAGATAAAGGCATGGAGACTGCCCGCGCATTTATTTTGCAATATTTCATGCCCTCCCTAGACAAAATTATGTCTACCAAATCTCATATTAGTAGTAAGACTCGTTTTCAAGAACAGGCCCAAAGCATAGAAAACCAAACCCCCAACTATAAATTAATTGAGGAAGCCGGCCCAGACCACAATAAGAATTTTCAAATGGCAGTTTATCTCAATGAACAACTCATAGCCACCGGTTCCGGGAGTTCCAAGCAAAAAGCCGAGCAGGATGCAGCTCGTAAAGCATTGATTATTAAAGGCTGGTAGACAACTATGCTCCGTTGACTTGAAAAATCAAGAAGCCAAGCAATAAGCCAATTAAAATCCCATCACTTAAAGTCACAAGTACCACACTTCGGACTGTGAGTTTTTTACGATCACCAAATAGTTCCAGCTCAGTAGTATGGGTATTTTTTAAGGACACCCAAACGTAAGTAATAATGCCAATTATGACTAAAAATATTAAGAACATCATCCTTAAGATAATTTTGCTAAAAGTATTGACAAGGAACCTGATTTTACTAGTGCTACTATTAAATCAAAATTAGAATAATTAGGAGTATTCAAATATGATTCAAA
>CAZFPD010000086.1:0-3345 GCA_964521035.1 uncultured Candidatus Peribacteria bacterium | reverse complement strand
TGATGAGGTAATTAAGGCACGTGATGATTTTGAGACTAGTATAAAGTATGGTCCGGTTAAAGAAAATGATTTTGCAGTGGGCTTATTAAAACAAAAATATCTAATTTCTGGTCTAGATGAGTTAGCTGCTAAGAAGTTGGCTTGTTTGGATGTGCTGGTGTTTAAGAATAGAGCTCAGGCTAATGCGAGAGGTATTTATGAGTTGCCGGAAAGGCCAGCTAAGGGAGTTGAATACTCTCGTTTGGATGAATTGTTAGCACAATTTTTAAGCAATGAGTCCTTGTTTGCAGGAGATAAAGACTTTGCAACTTTGCAAGGGATTTTGAAGCGCTCTAGTGTGCAAAAGAAGTTAATTGCTGATCCGACCAATGTGTTTCGAGAATTGCTTCAGTCTGGTCAAATTACCTTTCAGGCTTATGAAAAATTTATATCCCTCTTGCCTCCTTTTATAAACGGGTGTTTTGTTTCTAGTAAACGCTCCGATTATAAACTTGAAATTAACAACAAAAAGGCTGAAATTGCAGCCTTGAAGGTAGAAATTCGCCAGGCAGACCGAGCAAGTGTAGAGGGTCTGCGCGACACTAATACAGCAAAGATTGCTGAATTGAAGGCGGAGATTGCTGTACTTAATAGTAAGGTTTCTGGTGCTAGACAAAGCAAGCGTGCGAAGGTTGTGGCGGTGAGCCCTAAGGACAGATTGACCTTAGTCAGGATGGTCAGAAGTTTTGATAATTTAAGCATATTAGAACAGACTGGTCAGATAAACCAGACTGATTTCGATCCTAGTCAATTAGATAGTTTACTAAAGGGGCCTCTTGCATCAAATGTAGAAGAGGCCGGCAAGATAGACTTGCCAAATCAGCGTGGAGTTTTGGGTACGGTGCTGGATACAACCCTTGTAGATTCAGCTAGACATGCAGCTACGGTCCTTTCTGGAAGGAGCGCGCATGTAGAGCACATCAATCCTAATGCTAGTTTTTTTAGGAAAATGAGTTTTAAGGCTGGCCAAGGTATAGCTAAATTACTGCGTGGGACTGCCTCTGCGGGCTTAGCTCCATTGAAGGGTTTTCGACGTTTTGCGGTAGGTGCCTCAGTGGCTACGGGTGTTGCCTTGTTTGGAGCCGGAGTACCTTTTCTTGGTGCGGCGGCTTATCCGTGGTTAGCTCCTTATGTGGCTGCTTGTTTAAGTTCTGGCACGGTGGGACTGCTTGAGAAAGGCCTTAAAAAGCTTAAGAGCAGTGGTCGTACTGCCGCTTTCAAAAGAGAAGTTACGGGAAGTTTGCCTTATAAGGGTGCTAGTTTTCTAGCTCGTTATGGTAAGCAGTTCATAGTAGAAGGTGCTAAGGGATCAGTTAATCTACTTGGTGGTTCTTTTGGTCTGCTGGGTGAATGTTTGAGCTGGTCATTCGGGACTAAGGAGAAGACACAATTTAATGATAGATTTAAGGTATTGTTGGGTGGTGTAAAGAAAGGTGGCATATTAGGTCTTTTGAAGAGTGCACTGTTTTCAATGCCTCAAAAGCCTAGGTCTTCAGGTCAGGATCAAGCACCTGCAGTTTAACAAAAATTTCACTTTAAATTAACTAATATAATTATGGAAAAGCAAAATATACTAACAGGATTACAATATATAGAGGAGGATTTTCAGAAATTTGTACAAGATATTGACAAAGTCTTAGGTTTAAAGGCTATGGACGAATCTGTACTTGAAGCTAGCATGTTAAGGCTCTATACTTTGTATATTGATGCTATGTCTACGGCGGCTTATGATTTGTTGCGGCCAGAAGACCTTGAGCAAGCCCGAACTTTGGTTTACTTATATCCAGATTTGGTACTGACAGATGTCATGCTGGTCATGGCCTTTGAGAAGGATGAAGCTACGGAGCACTTTGCAAATATCAAAAAGGATCTGGCTTCAACTCTCTCGCATATGTATTCAAAATAAACTCTTTAATGTCATTTGACTATGGATCCAACCAGTAACCCATCCCCTATGCCTCCTTCAGGACCATCTAGTTATCATTTTCCTAATGAATTGTATGAATCATTAAAAGAGGTTCGCGTGCAACATCAGGGTTCCTTGCATACTATCTTATCTAAACATGAACCTGGAGAGCTCATAACAAAAAATCCCGATGCTGTACTAAAATTACTAAAAACAGTTTATGAGTTTGCTCAGACCGAAGATGGCAAGAATATGAACTTGCCGGTTTTAGAATTAGAAAATTTGGACCTTGGTAAAGCCCGAGATACTATTCTTCCTATGCTAAAGGTTTTGAAGGACAAGGTTCAGCTTGAGCTTGACCATGCGTCTTATCCGGTAAAGCAAAGTGATTTTACTACTGCAGGTCATTTAATTATGGAAGCGATACCCATACCCGGTTTAAAGCGTGTTGGAAAGGAGTTAAAGCAAATAACTGAAAATTTGCTAGCTACTACTGACCCAATGAAGAATGCAGGGTTGCTTTATATTTTCTTAAAGGTTGCGCCTGCCCTGGGAATTCCTTTAGTGGGCCCGTTCGGAAAGCTTGGAGCAGGGATCTTTGGTAAATACATGATGGCTTCTTTGGGTTTAATAGCGGCTGATATTATTACTCCCACTTTTTTAGGGGGAGAGACTGCTTCTAGTTTAATCAAAAGTAAATTTTTGGCCCAGAAAGCAAGTAATAAACTTTTTCTTGAGCGTATCGGGACTAAGTTTAATCCGGATGAGTACGAGGCACTCTTGCATACTTTTATGCCTCAAAAGCAATATAACAACAAGGAGGACCCAGTTTTTAAAACTTTAACTTTTGGAGAAGTTTTAAAAAAGGGAGTGCCTAAGCATAGTGAGTTTGTGAATAGAAGTGCTTATTTTTCCAATCCTAAGAATTATGAGGATCTGAAAAGTGCAATCAATAAGATTCGTAAAAATATTAATTCGCGAAGAACTCCCCCTGAATCTGAATTTAATAAATTAATTGAATCCCTCTCAGACTTGCGTTGGTCTACAGGACTAGCTGACCTGCTGCATACTAAAGCTGAATATGATTTTGGTGAGGAAGTTCTTTTGCTTGCTGCTAACGAAAGGCCACAAGCCCAAATCGAATCGGCCGACCCGAAATTTTACAGTAAAACAAAATTTACTGGTACATTGCCAAGTGGTACTTATAAGGTAGATGATTTTGTAGCCAGAGTGGGCGATGAGAAATATTCGCAGGAGCAATATAATCGCGCTTTTCATATGAATTTGCCTGGTTTCCCGGCTGATCCGGATGTCTTGAGCCCTAACTATGGTTCAATTTTTGCTGAGTCAATTAATACGACTAATGGTACTGATCCTAATAAGCAAACCGATGGCACTGG
>CAZFPD010000085.1:0-3349 GCA_964521035.1 uncultured Candidatus Peribacteria bacterium | reverse complement strand
TCCCGGGTAGCTCAGTGGTAGAGCAGTTGGCTGTTAACCAATTGGTCGTCGGTTCGAGTCCGACCCCGGGAGCCAATATAATTTTCTCAATTTCGTTTAGATTTTTTTGAATATATAAATAATTTTTTGCAGACTAGCATTACTAAAATATATAATTTTGAGGCCGCACATCATTTGCCAGGGCACAATGGTAAATGTGCAAGATTGCATGGCCATTCCTATAAACTAGAAGTGACTGTCACCGCGCCTTTGCAAACACATGGCAGTTCGGAGGGGATGGTGCTGGATTTTTCGGATTTGAATGTGGTAGTTGAAAGAGAAGTCATTCAACAGTGGGATCATCAATTTTTAAATGATTTATTGCCATTTCGAACCACGGCGGAAAATTTAGCTCAGGAAATTTTTCAAAGATTATCTAGGGCAGATTTGAATGTAGTAAAAATTAGGTTGTGGGAAACAGCAAAAGCCTTTGTAACTGTAACAAAATAATTATGCAAGCAGCAAGTTCGGATCTGGAAAAATTAATATTAGAACTGTTGATTAATTTGGGAGAGGATCCTAATCGCCCTGGTTTAAAGGATACTCCGGCTCGAGTAGCGCGAGCTTGGAGAGATTGGACAATTGGCTATAAGCCTTTTCCTAAAGCGCTTACACTTTTTGATACTGACTTTGATGGTATGATTGTTAGGAAAGGCATACCTTTTGCAAGTACTTGTGAGCATCATTTGGCCCATTATAGTGGAACTATTGATTTTGCCTATATTCCGAATAAGAAAGTTTTGGGTATTTCTAAAATTATTCGTTTAATGCAGCATTATGCGGCTAGGCTCACTATACAAGAAAATCTTACCAGAGATTTAATAAGATCCTTTGAGGAGGTGGTTTTGCCAAAAGGTACAGTTATTAAAATTGAGGCTTATCATTCTTGTGAAAGTTCTCGGGGCATTAGTGTTGCTAATGTGCCGACAGTAAGTTTTTTGGCTACTGGTATCTTTAAGGAGGACCCAGAATTGTTAAGGCAGTTTTACAATTTGATTAAATAAATTCTAGCTTGTTAATATTGTCAGTTTGGATTTGGAGAATGTGTTTTTTTGTGATATACTTGGTTTAGATTGTTCCAAAAACAAAAACTATGGATGTTTCTATATTAAAACTGACAGGTTCTTTGATAAATGGTCCTGATAAAAGGGTTGATTTAGATAGGGCGGAGGCTTTGGCTAATTCTATCAGTGCAGTGTTGGATTTAAAGGGTTCATCTTGGGTAATGGTAGTTGATTTGGCACCTTGTTTAAGACTTGATACTCAAAAATTTGAATTGCCGGCTTTGAGTTTAGAGATTTCACGAATATTTTTTGAGGCTGGTTTGCCAAGTTTAATTATGGGATCTGTTCTTGAAGGCGCTAGGACGGACCATGTTTTGAAATCTACCTTGAATGCTCTTGGTCGATCTATTGATACTATGGCTTGCTTTGGAGATCAAGTTGGTTTAGCTAATCAGTTTATAGTGGATTTGCAGATTAAAATTGAGAAATCCTTTGAACTGAGCATGGATTGGATATTGTGTTTGTGTGATAATGGTTTGACGCAGGACTTTAAATCAACTTTAAATACTTTAGGCCCTTTAGCTTGCGAACGATTTACTCTTGTAAATGCAGGACTTGACGAGCCCTTAGATTATTTTTTCAATAGGATACAAACTAGTATCAAGGAGGCGCGCGAGAAGCTATAAATGAGTCTTGCTATTTGGAAGTTTAGGTTGTATAGTTGGGCTGGAATTTATTTTTTTGTATGAAAATTTATAATATTGCCATAGTTGCGCATGTTGATCATGGTAAGACTACTTTGGTTGACGCATTGCTGAAAGCTTCAGAAGATTTTAATGATCATAAGGGCTTAGAGGAAAGGGCAATGGATAGTAATGATCAAGAAAAAGAACGCGGCATTACAATTTATGCCAAGAACGCCGCTATAAACTATAAGGGAAATAAGATAAATATAGTTGATACCCCGGGCCATGCAGATTTTGGGTCTGAGGTTGAAAGAGTTTTAAAAACTGTGGATGCAGTAGTTTTAGTTGTTGATGCCTACGAAGGCCCTATGCCCCAAACCAAATTTGTGTTGAGAAAATCTTTAGAATTAGGCCACAAGGTCTTAGTTTGTGTAAATAAAATTGATAAACCTATGGCCAGACCAGACACGGTAGTTGATCTGACTTTTGATTTATTTGCTCAGTTAGGAGCCAATGATGAGCAGTTGGATTTTCCTTATCTTTATGCGGTGGCAAAGGATGGAGTGGCGGTTCGCTCTTTAGATGACGAACAGAAGGATATTAGTCCCTTTTTAGATTTCGTATTAGAAAACGTACCGGAAGCTGAACAAAATATAGAGGCAGATTTTTTGATGCAACCCTCAAGCTTGGCTTATGATAATTTTTTGGGCCGATTGGCAATTGGTAGAGTTTATTCGGGAGTGTTAAAGATCAATGACTCAGTTACTGTAATAGATGCTAAAGGAGAAAGGCGTACCCGTAAGGTGTCTAAGATCTTTGTTTTTAAGCAAATGGAAAGGGTGGAGTCAGATACTGCACGAGCTGGAGATATAGTATGTATTGCAGGTATAGATGATATTTATGTGTCAGAAACGATTAGTGATAATCCTGAGGCTTCTGCCTTGGATGGTATACAGGTTGATCCTCCGGCTTTGGCAATAGAGTTTATGGTGAATGATTCCCCTTTTGCGGGTCAAGAAGGTAAATTTGTGACTTCTCGTCAAATTTTGGATAGATTAGAAAAGGAATTAGAAACTAATGTAGGTTTAAAGTTAGAACGCAGAGAAAATAGTGACGCCATTAAGGTTTATGGCCGAGGAGAAATGCATATAGCCGTTTTAATTGAGACTATGCGCCGAGAGGGTTTTGAATTGCAAATTTCCCAACCTCAGGTAATTATGCAGGAAATTGATGGAGTGAAATCAGAACCGATAGAGTCTGTAGTCATCAATGTGCCAGAAGATATGGCCGGTTCTATTATTGAGGCTTTAGGAAAGCGAAAGGGTGTGATGAAGAACATGACGGTAGACAATGGGAATACCTCTTTGGAGTTTGAATGCCCAACTCGAGGAATTTTAGGATTTAGATCAGTCTTTTTGTTATTAACTAGAGGTGAGGGTACTTTTTACCATGCTTTTTCCCATTTTGCTCCATTTATGGGTGAAATACAAAAGCGTCAGGTTGGCTCGATGATTTCAGGAGAAAATGGCACCAGTTTATCTTATTCGCTTTTTAATTTACAAGCCCGCGGTCCTTTGTTTATAGGGCCAGCTACACCAGTTTATGAAGGAATGATAATTG
>CAZFPD010000084.1:0-3385 GCA_964521035.1 uncultured Candidatus Peribacteria bacterium | reverse complement strand
ATCAATTAAAAAAGAAGAATATTGGTATATTTTTCATCACTCACCACAAGATGGTCGCTGAAAAAATCGCAGACACCATAATCGAATTCTAATAGCCTGAACCCAGTTATTATAACTCCCTTTTCCATAGCTCCTGAAACATAAAGCGTAAGTTTTTTGTTAGTTCGGCCTCGTGCAGCTCATAGAGATAAAAGGGTTTCTTGCTGGCCTGGATGATGACTAGGTAATCGCCCAATATCCAAAGAGTACTTGTGAAATTGTGCTTGGTATCTAAATATTTTAGGCTTCTCTGTTTAAAGTCATCTTTAATCTCGAGCTCCCTTCCGGATGCGTTGCCAAACATTTTTAAGTGCATCTTTTGGTCGGCTCTATTCCAATACCACTTAATCCAGTCGTGATATTCTTCCACAAAGGATGGGCTCTGGAAGCCCCACCAGGTATGATCATAGTTTTCCATACTCTGCTCCCAAGCTTCGGTGCGTTTTTGCATATAGTCGCCTACTTCTTCCTCCGGGATAAAGTTGATTTTCGGGATCACATATTTGGTATCCTTGGCAACTTTCTCTAATTCAGCTATGGCGGAGTTAATTTTGGCCTTCTTGAGTTGTAGCTCTTTTTCTTCTTTCTGAAATAATTTTTGTAATTCTATTGGTGGCAAGGCAACATAAATTTTGGACGTGTCGGCCAAGTCCTCCCTGATCACCCCCTTAGATGCCAGGTCTGAACAAACAGCATACACTGTTGAGCGATTGATTTTTGAGTAGCTGGCAATTTCTTGTGGACTTAGTTGGCCAAATTTTAAGACTATTAAATAGATTTGAATTTGTTTTTCCGTAAAATCCAACTGTTTTAATAAAATTTCCAGGGCGTTGTTATTCATATGTAAACAGGGTCAAGTGGCTAAAAATCAATATAATTATAGGACTACCAATCTCAAAAGTCAACTACTTTTTGACAAAAGCGCCAACGGCAACTATACTTGACAAGTAAAGTATTTAGCTCCAAGCATTCAGTCTGCTGGGGGGCAAGATAATTATCATATAACAAATAAGACCAACATGCAGCACATCATACAAAGAATCGCAAATTACTTCGGATTTAGCCAACTTGGTTCCAGCTGGAAAATTGAGATCCTAGCTGGCTTATCTACATTTTTGTCTTTGTCTTATATCTTTGTGGTGAATCCGGCCATTCTTGCAGAAGCCGGCATCAGTAAAAGCGTGGTTTTCTTTGCCACCATCATCGTGTCTGCATTAGCAAGCATAGTTATGGGACTCTGGGCTAATAAGCCCTTCGTACTAGCGCCTGGTCTTGAAATGAACGCCTATATTGCATTTATTGTGGTTGGCAGCCTGGGATTCGTTTGGCAGGACGCATTAGGAGCTGTATTTTGGTCTGGAATTTTAATGCTCATCCTCAACTGTTTACGGCTTCGTGAGTACATCATCAAGGCAATTCCCGACAAACTAAAATCAGGACTCGCCGCCTCGGTCGGTGTGTTTCTGATGTTAATAGCCCTCAAAGTCAGCGGCGTGCTATCTTATGACGGAATCCAGGTCACAGGGATAGGACTTTTAACATCACCAGAAGCCTATGTATTTTATGTCGGGCTAGCACTAGCTGTGATATTGCGTTATTTTAAGGTGAAGGGCTTGGTTTTAATTTCCATCATCACAGCCTCTGTTGCGGCCCATCTACTTGGTATTGGCTCAGTTGTAGAGCCTGTACAAGTCTCCAAAGAAATGTTAGCTGGCACTTTTGCATTCAATTTAGGGGTTATTTTCAACCCCAAGATCCTGAGCGTTATTTTAATTCTATTCATTATCGATTTTTACGGCAGTATTGCAAAATTCATTGGCCTGACACGCAATACTACTATTGTTGATAAACATGGCGTTATGCCAAATATGCAAGAAGCTCTAGCAATAGACGGGGGAGCCACAGCTGTAGGTGCGGCACTTGGCACAACGAATGTAACTACTTATGTAGAAAGTGCTGTTGGTATCGGCGAGGGAGCACGAACTGGACTCAGCGCGGTAGTCAGTGGCATTTTAATGTTGTGTTTCCTATTGCTCACCCCACTTGTAAACCTAGTCCCAGTGCTTGCAACGACAGGAGCTCTATTTTTTGTGGGATTGACGCTGTTCCCAACCAGCCAGGACCTGAAAAGCTATCGCTGGGCTGACACCCTTTCAGTTGCCGCAATGATACTCACCACAACATGGACCTTCGGCCTAGACAAAGCCATGTTGGTGGGATTTGGACTTTTTATTATTCTACAAGTCCTGCAAGGACAGGTCAGGCAAGTCAATCCCTACTTGTTCGGCTCCACCATATTGCTTTTAGCCAGTATACTGCTTGCTTAATTAATCAACTAAACCCAAAATGATGGATAAGCACATCCCAAAACTAATTGCCGATCAAGGCAACTGGGCCAAGGTATCAGAGGAACTCCAGGCCGAGCAAATCAAACTAGCCTTCTACGACAATACCGTTATTCCACTACTCGGTGATCTAAATGAAAAGCAGATTCTGGATTATGGCTGTGGTCCTGGAGTCTTGCTCTCTGCCCTCCAGAGGCTAGGAGCAGAAGCCAAAGGATATGATATTTCAGTAAAATTTAGGCAAGAAGCAGCGGCCAAAATCGGTGCCAACAACATATACAGCACAATTTCCCAAATACCAGACCAGCATTTCGAATTTGTCATTTGCAACTTGGTACTCTGTATAGTGCCAGAAGCAGAGGTCGAGTGCATTATCGCCAATATCAAGCGGGCCCTCAAGCATAGCGGCCTAGCATTTATTGGCTTTTGCAACCCCAAATTACTCGATGTGCCCGAAACAAAACTAGATTTTAGACCAGCCCCAGAGCACGCCTATCAAACCAACCATAGCTATATGAAAACCAAAAAAGAAGGCAGCTATCAAATCATCGAAAATCACCGCCCAATCGAATGGTACCACAGTGTATATCAGCAAGCTGGTCTAAAACTTATAGATACAATTTTCACCCCCGAATATGAACTAAATGGCCGCAAGATTCAAGATTTCATCATTTCCCAACTCTCCAAATTAATCAAAAACTGCAAGGTTTCAGGATTCACAGCCCAAGAATAAAGCCTTGTATGCAGTTTTTTAGCTTGGCAATAAGTAAGTCTTGACTATTTTGTTTTATCTCTGTATGATTGGGTTATTGTAATATACATAAAATGAAAGATTTATTCAAAAAAATTAGCGTACTTGCGTTAGCAATATTTGGAACTATGTCTTCTAGCAGTTCTGCCCATGCATTTTCTTACAAAGGCGGCAAGTCTTACAAAGACAGCAAGTCGTACTCAGAAGAGCAATCGTACAAAGGCGGCAAGTCTTACAAAGACAGCAAGTC
>CAZFPD010000083.1:0-3409 GCA_964521035.1 uncultured Candidatus Peribacteria bacterium | reverse complement strand
ATGCAAATCTTGTAATAAATTTCTAATCTCTAAATTATGATATTCGGAACTAAAACTAAAAGCCCAATAAAAATCTCCCTTTTTCAAACCCTTCACAATATTATAAAACAAATTCCGGAAACCCACCACTCCCCTATGGACCGTATCAATTTCCTTATAGTAAAAAGGACAATCCTCACCAGCTATATACACAGGATGGAATTTTCCTGACCCCAACACTTCGCCCTCATAACGCACCGAAACCTGACCATTACTCTTTAAAACACCCACTCCCATCCATGGCAACAAATGAGTTTTTTTCTTAACCATATGTATACCAATATTACCCTCCTTAGGATGAACAGTTAATCTCACTCCATAAGGCACTAAGGTGTTAAAGAAATCAGCCTTTTCCAAAGCATGTTGTACTACCATGTACTCAAACGCACATTTTTTAGACCGCTCCGCTATCTCATTTTTTACCCTTAATTCTTCCTCATCCAAATCCCATTCATCACTAAAATTAATCTTATGTAAAAGCTTTAAAGGAATATCTGCCAAACTCACATTCTGCTTGGCGGACTGAACTATCTTCATAATCTTACCATCGTGATATTGCTCCTTTAAAAAACCTATTACATCCTCCATTTCCGTTTCATATCTAGACAAAGAATCCATCTTCCAAAAATTTTCCATTTCCTGACGAGCCTGCTCATAAATTTTTTCAAAACTCTTAAAATGTTTAAGTTCCGCAAAAGCGTCCCTGATAACTATTACCTTACTTAAACCCAGGCTCTTAATGAAATTATTTAAAGTACCCAAATACCTAGCTGCATCCTTTTTCGAATGTAAAAAATGTCTATAATACAACTGCCCATCATGAAAAATTGTAAATTCTGCCCCAGGTTCGTATAATTTTTTAATCTGCAAATTAATTTCATTAAATTTACAAAAAGAAGCTACCTCAGCCAAATCTGCATCTCTACGTAAACTTTTTAAAGGGTTTGCGATTTTAAAAGGCATAGCTGGCAACATAAACTGTATGGGCAAATTATTATCTATACAGTGCTGAATCTTACATAGAAAAATATTGGCATACTTTTCCAAATTAATTAACTTCAAAGAACCAGATCTATATTTAGGAGAAGTAATAATACGCAAAATTTTATCTGCCAAACAATCACAAGATCTAAAATCCTTTTCTGAAAAATAAACAATCTTCTGATTATAATTTTCAATAAAAAGCTTAAAATTAAAACTTTCTATGGTTTCTTTCACTAAGTTCTGTATATTTTTTTCTACCTCTTCTATAGCAAACTTTTCATATAAGGTTTTAGTCATATCTATCCTCGACAAATCAAAATTATTTGGCAAAACCATCTCCTGCAAATTCCCATCTTGATTCATTAACTTAAACAAATCTGGCTTCAAATATTTCCTATCCTTACGCACACCAAAACGCACAGGCTTAATCAAGCCCTTTTTCTCCCAATCTCGCAAAGTGTTCGGATGACAATTCAATATCTTACAAGCCTCCGAAATCGAAACTAAACCCTGCAGATTAGAACTAGTCATAAGCACTAACTTAACAATACTTACCAAGACTACACAGTGGCTCCTGGAAAGTCAAATCAATTTTCTTCACCCTAATTCTATTATAACTGAAGTATTTATTTTTAAACAAAATTCATAAACATTAAAAGCATATCCTATAAATTAATTCTATCTAACCCCACATCCTATGTTGTTCAGTTTACTGCTCTTACATATAGAATTACTACAAACCCAAATTACCAAGCAGGACCTCCAACTAGAGCTTTCCAATCAAATCTTGGAAAACATCTCTGGCCAGCTCTATATTAATGATCTAAAAACTCAAGAGCTGGAACTGCTCCCCGGTAGCAATCAAATCCAAATTCCGCTCAGCGAATTGACTTTACCAATCAAAAGTATGAGCCTGGTCGGCTCCGAACAAATTTTCCCACTACATACAGATCCCAAGCCACCCAGCTGCCTGCTACAGCCGATAGCATTAATTAATGAAATTAATTTAGAAGAAGACTTCATCGAAATATATCTAAACGACACATCATTACAGGAATTTATATTTTTGGAAATCGATAACAAACAGATACCCATCCAAGGAACACCAGGATTAATTACAATAGAATATAATTTACCTAGAAGTACGGAACAAATATCTCTAAAATTTCTAGACCAAACCCTAGATGGAATTTGCTACACAAACAATCCAGTAGTTGCCAGCGAACAGCAGGCCAATCTAGATTTTCAAAGCCAGCATCAAACAGCATGCTTTGCTATAAATTTGCTACCTAAAAATCACAGCCTAAGTCGGAACAACCTAAACAAAGGCATCAGTTTAAACAATTACACTATCTCCACCCGCAGCTCCAAAAACTCCTTTCAAATTCACCAAAACTTAGCTCCGCAAGCCATTATCAAAGTCCAAGAAGAAAAGTCAGACTTCATCCAATTATCAGCCCAAGACAGCCTAGACCCAGACCAACATCAACTCAGCTATGAATGGGTCCTTGAAGATAAAATCATATCGACTAACTCAGAAGTCAAAATTCCTAAAAACCAAATCCCACAAACAGTGGTCCTTAAAGTATCTGATGAATTGCAAGCCTCAAACCACAGCCAGTTCACAATCAAGGCGCACATCCCCACACACAAGGCTGAGCTAAGCAAGCCCGCCCAAAATCATTCTAACTCAAATCAAAACACAGAATCTGACTCCAAGCATGAACCCAACAAATCAGAACAGCCCAAAGCAACAACCGCAATACCACAAATTAAAATTGTAGGTCTACTCGCCAATCCGAAGGGGGCCGATAAAAACAATGAATGGGTGGAAATTATCAACCTTGGAGCCAAACTCACCAACCTTAAAATCTCATTTTCCGACAAAAGCCAAAAACAAGAAGAGTTTCTAATTCCAAGACTTGATACTCAAGAAAAAATCCAACTCAAATTACAAAAAATCAGTCTCAATAACACTCAGGAAGAACTCAATCTATATAGTCAAGAACAGCTTTTAGACACGGTGGAATATCAACTAGCTAAGGAAGACCAAATTCTAAATTTTATGTCAGAATCCAATCAAGCCAGCACTACAACACAAGAAAACTCCCAACAAGCAAAAGATCCAACCCAAGCTGAAGCTAAAGCTAAAGCTGAAGACCAAGCTGAAAACCAAACCCAAGGCCAACAAGAAGCCAAAGCAGCTCCAACAAAACCAAACACTATAGCTAAACTGCAATTAACTGAAATCTTGGCCCATCCAGCCCAACAAGAAGCCGAATGGATAGAAATCTACAACAACTCAGATCAAGATCTTTCCACCGTAGATTTTCAAATCAAATACAAGCAAAGCCTAAAAAAAGTACCAGCACAAATCCTCAAAGCC
>CAZFPD010000082.1:1400-3642 GCA_964521035.1 uncultured Candidatus Peribacteria bacterium | reverse complement strand
TCAAAAAAATGGCGGAGAGACAGGGATTCGAACCCTGGATACCCTTGCGGGTATACTCGCGTTCCAGGCGAGCCCATTCGACCACTCTGGCACCTCTCCAACAAAAGTCCAAACTTAGGAATTCTTTGCAAACAGCTCTAAAAGATATTTTGGATTCTTAGCAATCGACTTAATTGCCTTCGTAGAAACTCGAAAAGTTTTTTTCATTCCTGTTAAAGGATTGATATAAGTCTTTTTTTGTAAATTGATCTTAAAAGTACGCTTAGTAGCCTTTAGCGAAAATGGTCTGTTATTACCTGTAGTTGTTTTTCTGCCTGTTAAATCACATACGCGGGCCATACTATAAATTGTTAATTGCCCCAAAATTCTACACAAATTATTTTAAAATGCAAGTAAAACTGCTAAACTTGAAATACATTAAAAGCAAATATGAACTTTTTAAATGCCAATTTCTTTGAATTAATTATCATTATCCTAATCGCACTCAGTATACACGAATGCGCTCACGCCCTAACCGCACACTGGCTAGGCGATGATACTGCCAAAAACCAAGGCCGCATGACTCTCAATCCTCTCAAGCATTTAGATCCAATCGGGACCATACTCTTCCTTGTCATCGGCATAGGCTGGGGCAAACCAGTACCCATTAACCCAAGCTATTTCAAAAACCCACGCCAAGGCCAGGCCCTGGTGGCGCTAGCTGGCCCGGTTTCTAATATTTTACTAGCCTCACTCCTTGGCATATTTATGAAATTTTCTGGTCAAAGTTCTCTATTCTTAAACCTTTTAATTGAAATCAACATCGTCCTGGCGGCCTTCAACCTCCTGCCACTGCCTCCCCTAGATGGCTCTAAAATCCTAGGACTCATATTACCAAGCCAAAGCTTTTATAAAATCACCGAATTCACCGAAAAAAACCTAGGCTACATCATTTTAATATTCTTTTTAGATATTCAAATTCTAGGTCCCAGCGGCAATTCTATATTCCTAAACATAATCCAATTTTTAACAATAGCAATTAAAACTCTCATCCTAATCTAATTGCAATTTCACTCACAACTGATATTATAAAAGTACAACTACTCATCTCGTGACTTGGTGCAAACTATCACGTCCATCATAATTTTAAGGGAGTTTTATATTACATGAGTTTGAGGATTTATGTTGCGAACACCCACTTGGCGAATCGAACGTCAGTTGAGCCTCCGACGAATGAGTGGTCTTCCTGAATCTTCTTAAGTTATTGACAAACCAGAAAAAACCGGTAAAATAAAGATAGCTAATCCGCGCTGTAATGCATAACAATTCTAAGCTTCTATTTCCCCAAGCCCCAAATCCAACTAAGCTTCCAACAAAAGCCACACAAGCCCCAAAAGCTCTAAGTAATCGCTACAACAATAGCGTAGCCGAGCTTCTTCAAGCTAATCGTCAACCCAGCCACATCAATGTATCCCAAATTAAAGCCGAAATTCTAGCCAAAGATCTATTTTGCCAAAGCCAAAACCCAAAAATTAAAAACCTAATTAGCCAAATTCTAAATCTAATCAACACCCAACTCTCACCTGAACAAAAAATCCAAATCCTACAAATCCAAGGCCAAGCAATCAATATCAAGGAATTTCCCAACCTTTATCACTACAATATCCAAGCATATTTTCTCAGTTATCAAGCAGTAGCTAAAATGCCAGAAGCCCAAACAGTGATTCAAAAATTCATCCAAGTACTTTCTCAAGATGCGCTAGTTTCAAAACAAAAAATCGATCAACAAATTGCCAAAATCACCCAGGAAGTCAATACACCTGCCTCCTATAACAGTCTGCTTAAATTTATCTACGAATACCAATATCAAATAGACAACACTCAGCAAAATTACAATCAAATTTTAGAAAACCTAGTCCAACAATACTTCCAAAAAAAATTAAACAATTACTCTAGCCTATACGGTATTCTTTCGGATATAGACAACAAAACCGCCGACCTACTCAACATCATTATAGGCCAACCCATGCTAGAACCTGCTGCAATTTTAAATATTGAACAAAACACCCACAAATTTATCGAACACTACCAAACCAGCGTCGAATTTCTGATTAAAATTCTGAAACAACACTTTAGCAAAGAAAATCCAGACATCACTACCGCCCAAATACTAACAATTATTGCCGATCTACTACCACAAAACTGCTTACAAATCCTTCCAGATCTCGAGAATAGCAAATTCAATTTTGACTTTCTTCCTCAA
>CAZFPD010000082.1:0-1390 GCA_964521035.1 uncultured Candidatus Peribacteria bacterium | reverse complement strand
TTAATGAACATTTTAAAGACAGCCAAACCTGCCCAAAATGAACAGGAATGGAACTTCTTATATACAGTCAAATTCCTGCACCAAAACATACTCTTCGATAGTAAAAATAAAGCCAGTAGTAACCCAGACATAGCTGCCCAACTGCATATAAAATTAATAGAAAAACTCCGTTCACGTTCAGAATTAAAACAAATCCCAGGTTCAGACGTATTCTATGGACAAATTCTCCACCAAAATATCGATTTAGTATTCCTACATGAAATTGGAGCTATCAAAACAGCTCTTAGCCAATTACGCAAAAAAAATCTGAACGAAATGACCCAAATTGCCGACATACTCAGACAAAGTGTAATATTAGAAGGTTCATCCAGATCCCTAAGTCCCAATGAAATATACACTATCTGCCTACAGATCTTCTCCTTTCAAGCAGATATTTTTGGCCTCTGTCCATCCGGCAGCACGCGTAACACCTTCCATCAAGTTAGCAACAATCCACACAGCCAAAAACTCTTTGCCAAAACCTATTTTAACATGTCTGCACAGACGAGTTATGGCTTTCACATGCTAGCCCTCGAAACCCAAATTAGCTTCATAGAAGACCCATTCCAAGCACACCAAGAATATGGAGATCGAAAATTAGCCTCCATTTATCACAGCAATTTCCCTTCCTATAAAGCTGGTATTTTAAACCAAATCCACTTTCTAACCACCAATCAACCGCATAACGTACAAGGCAGTATCGAAGCCCCCGAAAGAAAGGCCTACCTTTGGCGCCTTGCCAGCGTAATCCATTTCCTATTATCTGAAGAAAATCCAGAACAAAAAGCCCAAATACTCAATATGCCTCTCCAAAAAACCGAACGTGAAATTCAATTTCCTCTCACTAGCGACCCAAAAGCCACTGTCGGCTCAGCACTCAACAACATTATGCAAAATCTCAACCCAGCTGATTTCAGCCCAGCAGACATAGAACAATTAGCCGAGTATGGCATCCAATTGTAACACTAGCTTTTAAAATACTTCAACAAGCAAGACCTTAAACTATTCAGGCTCACATTCAGCTCTGATTTCAAATCACATAAACTCCCTACACTACGACTTTTTACCAAATCACTAAACCAACCCCGCAAAATCAAATTTATAAATTTAAAAGGAATATATACCGGCCTGAGTTTGTATAATTCCATTAAAGTCTTATTAAAATTCACGTAGTCATAATTTTTACGCATCACGGCATTTAACACTCCCTGAAATTTAGCATCTGCTAAAGCCAAATAAATTTTAGCCAAATCCTGTCCGTCAATTAAATTTAATTTAAAATTATCAACTTTTAAGATGGGTAAAACCCCCAAAGCCTTAAACAAATGTAGGTATTTCAAAAAACCTTCCT
>CAZFPD010000081.1:1640-3647 GCA_964521035.1 uncultured Candidatus Peribacteria bacterium | reverse complement strand
TCCCTGCTCAGACAAATCCACATCTGTCCAACCAGTAAATAAATTTTTAGCGTTCCAAACACTTTGTCCATGTCTGACCAAAACAAGCTTATACATTATTAGTAAAATTAGATATACTTATTTTAGCATAACCTTACACAAATGAAAATTAAATTGATTTCCTGGAACGTGAATGGTCTGCGTGCCGTAGCTCAAAAAGGTTTTCTAGAATTTATCAAGCACTACAAACCAGATATTTTATGCTTACAAGAAATCAAAGCCCTAAAAGAACAACTCCCAGATAACATTGCTAATATTCCGAATTATCAAGGCATCTTTCATTCTGCAGATAAAAAGGGCTATTCCGGAACGGCCATCTATTCCAAACCCCAAATTCAAAGCCATGAATTTGGAATTCAACACGAGCAACATGAAGGAGAAGGCCGCGTAATCACAGCCGAATACGAGAAATTTTATCTGGTTAATGTATACACCCCAAATTCCAAAAATGATCTTTCCCGCTTACGCTACCGCCAACAATGGGACACAGATTTTTTAACATATTGCCAAGAACTAGAACTTAAAAAACCTGTAATCATTTGTGGGGATTTAAATGTCGCCCACACCGAAATTGATCTGAAAAACCCAAAACAAAACACCCGTTCGGCGGGCTTTACCATAGAAGAACGCCGAGGCATTCAAAATATGCTAGATGCAGGCTTTATAGATACCTTTCGCGCATTCAACACTCAAGCGGAAAACTACACCTGGTGGAGCTATCGCTCAGCCGCCCGCGACCGCAATGTTGGCTGGAGAATCGACTATTTTTGCTGTTCCAAATCCCTAAAAACTAATTTAATGCATGCTGAAATTTTGAATCAAGTTTATGGCTCAGACCATTGCCCTGTATTATTAGAAATCGACATTTAAATCCCTCTTATGAAGTTACCCAACTTTGAACAAATCAAGGAAAAAACCAAACTTGCCTATCAAAAAAGTTCCAAAAAAGGACTAGTCTTTTCCCACATTTCCTGGGGTATTTACTATGCTAGTTCATTATATTTCTTTCCATCCCAAACCTACAACTTTGAACGTTTTATACTTGATTACAGCTTAAGCTACGGGATATTCATAAGCAGTTATGCCATCTTTGTAAAGTATGAAAAACCTCCAGCCTAAATTTCTTCATTTAAAACGGCATCTACAAACTTCATAGAACCAACATCAGTTGGGGCAAATTGACTAACATCCACTAAATTTCGGCTTTTAATTTGACCCGCCACAAATTCCATCAATTTGTACAAAACCTCCTTATCTGATTTCTGAGGCAAATAAGCCTGCACAATCTCAGCTGGATTCTTGGATTTTAAAAAGTGAAACTCTGCAGATTCCATCTGAAAGCTTTGAAATTTTGCATGCTGTAACAACATTTGCTGATAAAAAGTTAACTGCATTCTATGCTTAAAAGCCTTAAAGGTAGTTCCTTCAATCTTAACTGGCGTTCCAGTTTTATAATCCACTAATTTATAAGTTTTATTCTGATAATTTGGCGATAAGCGATCTATCACCCCAGCGGCTGGGAATCCATTTAAATTCAGATCCGAAAACATTTTCATTTCCGCTAAATCGTACTTATTTAAATTCTTAGCAAAAATTGGATAATAACTAGTCAACATTTGTAGACCCAAGGCATTTAATTCTGGCCTTGCTTCCTTTGGAAAATAAAAATTAAGCATATGACCTTCAAATTCCTGAATCAATTTTGCCAAAGTCCAACTCACACCCCTAGAAAAGGCCTTTAAAGCCTCCTCTAAGACTAAATGTATGACTCTACCAAATTCTGATTTTGGATTATACAAAGACTGATACGCACATATTTTTTGCTTCCAAAATTCCTGTGGGCCTGCATATTGCAAATCAAAAAAACTTAACAAACTAGATGGACTAAATCTAAACTTAGCAACAAAGCCCTCTATCACCTCTTTTTCTACTCTATTTTTAGTGCCCAACAAAAGTGGGAAAGCATCA
>CAZFPD010000081.1:0-1630 GCA_964521035.1 uncultured Candidatus Peribacteria bacterium | reverse complement strand
AAACACAGCCTCGAAATGCTGTTCTTCAGAAAGACCTTCCAAATTATCAAACTCAACCTGAGCCAAAGGAACTTGCCGTTTGGCATTGTTATCAAGTTCGCTAGCAAATAAATATAAGCCAGACTTAGCCCTAGAATAAGCCACATATAATATTTTCAAACAATCATCTAAATTATCTGCTTCGCTACTTAAGGCTTTATGAGACGGAAATCGCAACCTACACATTTTTTTAAGCTTTAACCAAGACTTTTCTGTAGCTTCTAAGACTATAACGTGTTCATATTCTAAACCCTTAGACTTGTGCGCAGACATTAAATTTACAGCCTTAGAACTATCACCTAACTGCAAAAAATTCTGCATTTTCTGCTTATTGACTTTATAAACATCAATAATCTCTAAAAACTCTTTTAAAGTAATATTTTGCTTTAAGACAGGTTCTAACTTTCTCAGCAAAACTTGAATATTTTGTACAAAGTCTAAATCCGCATCATCAAAAAACAATTGACTCTCTCCCATCGAAAACAAATCAGGCTGCGGCTTAGCATTTAACTTTTTCAACATCAACAAATCCGAAATAATCACCCTGGCCGGGATTTGATTTGCCTTAACCGCCAAATCTTGAAAAGCGCTGATAAAATCTACAAATATTTCTGACTTTTTTAAAGCCTGAAACAAATCTCTATTGTTCTTATTTAATTTAACAACTTCTAAGCACTGCTGATTATCTAAATTGGAATATGAAGCAAAAATCGATTTTAAGAGATAAAAATCCAAATCTGGACCATCGATCCGTATTTGCTGAATTAAACGCAGCAAATCCAAAAATTCAACAATTTTAGGGTGATTTAATACATCTAAAGAATATTCAAAGTAACAATCAATATCTTTGCGAGTTAAATAACTATTAATTTCAGATAACAAATTGTTGCTACGGGCAATAATTGCAATTTCATTTAAGGCTACTCCCCTTTCTATCAAAGCCTGAATGTGTTTGTATACTGCCTGCTTTTGCGTATTAAAATCAGAACATGTAAAACCCTGTATAGTGGCTGACTGCAAGCTTTTATTTCCCTGTTCTAATTCCTTGGAAATATTGAGAGACATATTACACAATCGCGCAGACACATCAGATAAAGTCTGTGCACATAAATCTATTATACTTTGGTGAGAACGATAATTTTTCGACAATTCAATCAACTGGGTACCAGTAAAATTATTAGTAAATTCCAAAATATTTTCCACCGAAGCGCCAGAAAATTTATAAATAGCCTGGTCATCATCTCCTACTACAAATAAATTAGGAGCCTGTTCAAATGGTGTTTGGGCCCACAACTTGAGGATTTCTAACTGTACTCCCGAAGTATCCTGGTATTCATCCACCATAATAAATTGATAGTTTTCTTGCAGAGTTCGTAAAAAACCTAAATTAGACTTCATCTTTTGCAAAACCCATAAAAGCATGTCTGTATAATCATATAGCTTTAGTTGATTCATCAAATCCGCAAACCGACTATACACCAAAGCTATACCAAAATACTTTTCCAGATTAAATTGATCTATTAAAACCAAGTTCCCGAGATCATCTCGGCGTAAATATTGCTTTTTAAACTCAGACAAAGTTTTAGTTTTG
>CAZFPD010000080.1:0-3678 GCA_964521035.1 uncultured Candidatus Peribacteria bacterium | reverse complement strand
AAGCTTTTGATTATATCTAGTACAGCGTCAAAATCTTTATCTTTAATGCTTTTAAGTTCATCGGGTAGTTTATTGGCCATCATGTCTGCCACTTCACTAATTTCTAATTCACTTAAGGCAGATTTTGCCAATTGTGCTAAAACGCGTTGCTCATAAATTTTACGAGATTCATCATCGAAATAGGCGAAGCTAAAAACCATTCCAGAGTCGCTGCTTTGACTATCGATCAGCCTTGTACCAAAGGGTACGTTGACATAATTCCAAGGGACTTCCGCATAAAACACAGTATCAGATAGTGTAAGGTCATCACTGTTTACTTGAAAATTTAAATATTTGACATCTGTTCCAAGTGCCAAGCCTAGTCCATCCAGTAAAAAAGGGTTTTGTATAGTATTAGGATATATCTCTCCGCCTATATATTCCGACTCATTAGGGTCTTTTCCATCAAAATAATTTTTTTCCGTGGTATCTTGAATATTAGTTATTTCAGGAGGGGCAATTGTTGTTAAAACTTCTCTTTGTGTTTTTATCTGTGGGCTTGCAGTAGCATTATTAGTTTTTAATTTGTTTAACGTGTATTCAAAAATCTCGCTCATTAATAAGGTAGTGTTTTGATTTTTGAAATCAATAAAATGGCACTTATGCATATGTTCCCAAAATTTGAGTTCTTGATTTTGTCTGATTTTATTAATTGCAGATAGCAGAATCAGCAATTTATCTGATTCTTGATGTTGGATGCATTTAGCAATTGATTCTATGAAGCTTTCGAACTCTTCAAAACTTGAAATAAAACCTAAGGTGTCACTTAGGTCAGAAAGGGATAAAACATTTCTTTCTAATAAGGTATCTAAATCTTCAATTTCTTGAAACTGACTAAGTGCTAAATTTTCTAAGTGCTCCGTTTTGTTTTGTTCGGGTTTATTTACGAAATTCATATTACTTGATTTATATTAAATTATAGCATAACTTGGCTCAAAGCGCAAGATTGGTCTATGCTAATCTTTCCACTCTAGTCAGACGAATTTTGCTTTTAGAGAAGCACATGATAGTGTTATAAATGATCTTGTATTTAGACAAGGCGTGTAAAGCAATTGTGCGCGGGCAGTTTAAAGGCTAACAGGGCTGACTACTCAAAACTAATCATTTCAATATGAATCAAGAAACAATCATTCAAAAAACCATTGAGTACGTCAAAGAGACCTTGGCTGGTGCCGAGGGTGGGCATGACTGGTGGCATGTTTATCGAGTGTGGACTTTGGCTAAGCGTATAGCAAAAACAGAACCTGGCAATCTATTTGTAATTGAGCTTGGGGCTTTGCTGCATGATATCGCTGATTCAAAATTTCACAATGGAGACGAGCAAATCGGTCCCCGCAAAGCCCGAGAGTTTTTAAGCGCTTTGGGTGTTGAAACCGAGGTGATAAACCATGTTGAGAATATTATAGCCAATATTTCGTTCAAAGGAGGCAAACACACTCAAGTTTTTCGTTCCAAAGAGTTAGATATAATTCAAGACGCTGATAGGTTAGATGCCCTAGGCGCCATAGGTATTGCCCGGACCTTCAATTATGGAGGGTATAAAGGTAGGCCACTTTATAATCCAGACATAAAACCAAATTTGCAAATGACTACCCAAGAATATAAAGCCAGTCAAGCACCAACCCTTAACCATTTTTACGAAAAGCTGTTGCCTTTAAAAGACAAAATGAATACCAAAACAGGTCAGGCTATGGCTTTAAAACGCCACCAGTTTTTAGAGCTATTTCTCGCTGAATTCTATAAAGAGTGGGAAGGGAAGGTCTAGTAGGAGCCGCTTCATCTTTAGGTTTTACAATTAAAACATCTGTCGGTAGTTTCCCTTTGCATTCTGCTCTTTCCACAACCTTACGGTATGGGTTAGGACAAATTTGTGTTTGACGTTTATCCCCTAGGCGCTCATGAATAGGGGTATAGGATAACTCTGGTATGTGAGTGTAACGAGACATAAAGTATATAAATTAAGCTAAAGGTTATTCCACTGGTATTTTGCTGACGTGTTCTAATACTCCTATTGGTAGATTACCTAAATCCAAATATTTATCAGCGATTTGTTTTAATTCGAGTGGTAGATTCTCAATCCACCGTTGTGCTTGAGCTTACTCCAATTCTGGACTGTTCAGAACCAAAGCAGCAAGCTGGTTATATTGCTTAGACAACCCTCGGGTGGCATCAGGATTTGAACGCAAAGTAGGTTGGCCTGTTAATGTTTTTAGTTTATTAGGTATAATATATTTGGTCAAATCATATAAATGTTAACATAATTTAGCAGAAGGTTTTTGGAAGTGCAATAGAATATATAATAAAGCGCCAGACATATAACCAAAAGTGGGCATGGAAAAACTTAAAGTAACAACACTTTTATCAAGCTGCGCTCCAACAATTATTTTCACTTTGTTTTACAAACTCCATTTGCTAAAGGGGATAAACAGCTTCTTGTAATTTAGTCAGAAAGGGGGGTTTGGAAATACTAAAACAAACGGCCCCAGTTTCAAAACCTGTTGGTGACAGTAAGTAAACTTCGGTCTACAGTTTGTCAGCGTTTTGCCATATTAGAGCGTGGATGTTTTTTAGCATTTGAGAAATCGACTTGGATTCAATGATCATTCCAAACATTTCGTTATTACCAAAAGATAAAAAGCCTATTTTCTTTTCCCACAGTAAGATTTCTAAGTTTTCTAAACTTCCATTTGGAAAATTAATAAGTCTATGCTCTTGATGGTATTTTTTTTCATTTTTTTTCACATCAATATGTTTGGGGTTGTTTACTACCAACATCTGGGTCGGAGAGTTTCTTCGTATACGCTCTGGAATAATCTCTCTGTAAATAAATTGCAGTAATTCCTTAGGATAAGTTGAGTAGTCACTGAAAACATAAGTTTCTTCATGAGACAAAGAGTATTCACTTAAAACCTGCTTCATGCCTTTCATGCCTTCGTAAAATTTGATTCTTGGTTTGATAGGTGATCGATAAGCCATTTCCATCAAGTCTGGAAGGATTTTCTCTGCTTGATTAAGGGAGTTTTTAATGGATTCTATTATTAAGTTAGGAGGTGTAACAGTCACTTGCTTGATCCCCTTGGTTTTCAAGGTACTTGCAAAGCCTTTGTTTTCTAAGCGGCCAACTATATCGTAGACTGTTGGTCTTTCCAGTTGGGTTTTACGAGCAATCATCGACATAGTAGCTTGCCCATATTCTAGTATAGATAAATAAACTTTAGCCTCTTTGAGAGTAAATCCATTTTTAATTAAAATTTTTTCATACATAGGTTTTGTTAGATTATTCGACAGGTAATTTTAGCTTATCTAAAGGGTTTTCCGTCGAAGCTATAAAGCTTTTGTTGCAATTATTATATACTAGGTATATCATGGTGTCAAGTTATGTAAGGCTTATTGAACTCAAAATAATAAACTTAATTCAAAACAATATGGAAAATTTAAACATAAACATAAGTAGAGATACTATATTAATTGCAGAAGATAGAGGTGAAATAATGCTGATGTACATAGAACGCATAGAAGATAGCTATAATAAAAATTTAAGAACACTTTTAGCTTGGGATGGAACTGAGGCGGTAGATTTAATCAGAGAAAATCATGAAAAAATATTATTAGTTGTATCGGACGGGAATTTAGGAGATG
>CAZFPD010000079.1:0-3736 GCA_964521035.1 uncultured Candidatus Peribacteria bacterium | reverse complement strand
AACCAACCCCAGAACCAACCCCAGAACCAACCCCAGAACCAACCCCAGAACCAACTCTTCTGCCAGATGATGTTTCTACAAACAACATACCTACACAATATCAAACAAAATTTCAAACCTTAGACCCACTATTACAAAGAAACATAACAAGGTTAATAAACCAAGATATTAATCCACTAAACAAAGACATACAAACGGAACAAGATCTCATTACAGAATTTGAAAATAAATCACTTGCAAACAATATCCAAAGAGTAATTGCATCTGGAACAAGCTTACTTACGAATGATGGTTTAAAATCTATATTTGCCCAACTAAGCTCTGGAATACAAAGTGTCTCGGATAACTCAACAAAAATCGGAATAGTTTTAAAATTTATCAACGACAACTATACAAAAACCGAATATGCAGCAGACAAAGAAGCACTTAAACTAATAGGGTCTCAACTAATTTACCTAGCATTACAATAAAATTTACACATCAATTCAAATTTATCAAAAATCATATTTCTAGCTTCGAAACCAACCAGTTGTTTGACAAAACCCAGCTAAAATTATAACATAAGGAAGACATTAACCTTCAAATATGCCAAAACTTAGCATTTTTGCCCTAGCTGCTGTACTTTTAGTTGCTTGCCAAAGCGCCCCAACTCAAGAAGCCGACACCACACCTTTAAAAATTGGTGTTATCACTCCACTCAGTGGCAACGCTGCCATGTATGGTGAAGAAACTCAAAAAATTCTTAGCCAAACTCTTGACCAAATCAATGCCGAAGGCGGATACAAGGACCAAGACGTCGAACTAATTTACGAAGACGGAAAATGCTCAGGTACAGACGCCGTAACAGCCTACCAAAAACTAATCAATATCGACCAAGTCGACTTTATTATGCCATGGTGCTCCAACGAAAGCTTAGCTGTGGCTCCACTAGCAACTGAATATCAAATGCTTTCTGTGACTGGTACTAGCTCTACTCCAAATCTAGAAGGAGCCAGCCCTTACCTTTACTCATTCTCGTACTCAGACGCTCTAATTGGCGATGCAATTTCCAAAGAACTCAAGCCTTTTGAAAAAGTGGCTATTATTTCTGAACAGAACGAGTACAACCTAGGAATCCAACAAACCATAGAGTCAAGCCTAGGAGACCAAATTATAATTTCAGAAAATTTCGAAAAAACCACAACTGATTTTAGGAACATTATCGAAAAAGTGCTCAAAACCGAACCAGATGCCATTTTATTAAATCCATTCCCAGGCCCAACCGCCACAAACCTAGGTAAACAATTAAACGAAAACATCGAGGCTCTAAAAAACATCCAACTAGTAACTCAAATCGCCTACCTTACAGACGAATCTCGTAGTGAATTTCCAGCAGTCTCCGAAGGCATGATAGTGGTAGACGCTCCGGCAGTTCAAAACCCGAAAGGCATAGAGTTTATGGAAAAAGTCAAAGAAAATTACGGCCAAATCTCACAACTTGAAGGCTATTTAACACTTTCTCTACACGACGCCTTATACAACTTGGTAGCAGCAGCCAATGCTGTAGGCAAAGATTCTACAAAGGCTCGCGACTATTTAATTTCAAACAAAGCCCAAGGCTTAGCGGCTAAAGGCCTACGTTTTGACAACAAAAACTTCATTCAGGGAGTTCAAGCTGGAGTTTTTAAAATCCAAGACGCCAAAGCCATTTCCCAAGACTAAAAAAGAGACCAAAAAAAGACTTGCAATCCTTATCTTAGCACTCTATAATAATGAGTGCTAATTTAATATAATCTCAATTTATGTCTAAAGTTATAGGTATCGACCTAGGTACCACCAATTCCTGTGTAGCCGTAATGCAAGGTAACAAAGCCGTAATTATCTCCTCTGCCGAAGGCCTTAGAACTACACCATCCATAGTCGCTTACAAAAACGATGAACGCTTAGTGGGAGTCGCTGCCAAACGACAAGCTGTCACCAATGCAGAAAACACCATCTTTTCAGCTAAAAGATTGATTGGTCACCAATATTCCGAAATCAAAGATATTATTTCCAATCTACCTTATAACGTAGTTAAAGGATCCAAAGGTGAAGCCGAAATCATGCTCAATGGCAAACAACATCGCCCAGCCGAAATATCTGCTATGATACTCCAAAAACTGAAAGCCGACGCCGAAAGCTTCCTCGGTCACGAAGTTACCCAGGCCGTCATTACTGTGCCAGCCTACTTCGATGATTCTCAACGCCAAGCCACCAAAGATGCCGGACAAATCGCCGGCCTGGAAGTTTTGCGTATTATCAACGAACCAACCGCTGCCTCTCTTGCCTACGGAATAGATAAAAAAGGCGGAGACAAAAAAGTCGCCGTATACGACCTCGGTGGTGGAACCTTCGACATCTCCATCCTAGAAATCTCTGAAATTGACGGAGAAAAACAAATTCAAGTACTTGCAACCAACGGGAACACTACCCTCGGTGGTGATGACTTTGATAACGCCATACTCGAATACTTACTAGCCGAATTCAAAAAAGCAGAAGGTATAGACCTCAAATCCGACAAAGCCGCCCTCCAAAGACTCAAAGAGGCAGCCGAAAAAGCCAAAATTGAGCTATCTTCAGCCCAAGAAACCGAAATCAACCTGCCCTTCATTACCGCTGACGCCTCCGGAGCAAAACACCTCAACCTCAACTTTAAACGCTCCCAACTCGAACAAATCGCAGATTCCATCATAGAAAAAACTCTAGAACCATGCCGCAAAGCCATTAAAGACTCTAAACTCTTTGAATCAGACATCGACGAAGTAATTTTGGTTGGAGGCATGACTCGCATGCCCCTCGTTCACGAAAAAGTTAAAGGCTTCTTTGGCAAAGAACCACACCAAGGACTCAATCCCGACGAAGTAGTAGCCCTAGGAGCTGCCATCCAAGGTGGTGTCCTGCAAGGAGATGTCAAAGACGTCCTACTACTCGACGTAATTCCTCTAACACTCGGTATCGAAACCTTAGGCAGCGTTTCTACACCGCTAATCGAAAAAAACACTACCATTCCAAGCAGCAAATCACAGGTCTTCTCAACTGCTGCCGATAACCAACCTTCAGTTGAAATCCACGTCCTACAAGGTGAACGCCAAATGGCCAGCGACAACAAATCCCTGGGACGCTTCATTCTAGACGGTATCGCACCAGCTCCCCGCGGCGTGCCACAAATCGAAGTTAGCTTCGACGTCGACGCCAATGGTATCCTTCACGTAAAAGCCGTAGACAAAGCCACCAATAAAGAACAAAAAATTACCATCACCGGCTCCTCTGGCCTCACGGACGAAGAAATCGAAAAGATGAAAGCAGATGCCGAAAAATACGCCGAAGAAGACAAACAGAAAAAAGAAGCCGTAGAGGTCGTAAACCAAGCCGAAAGCCTAGTTTATCAAACTGAAAAAACTCTCAAAGAACACGCCGACAAAGTCGAAGATGATGTCAAAGCCCCTATCCAAGAAAAAGTCGATTCCATCAAAAAACTCCTAGAAGCCGAACAAAAAAACATCGAAGAACTCAAAACCCAATCCGAAGAACTCTCCAAAGAAATTCAAAAAATCGGCGAAGCCATGTACAAAGCCGAGCAAGAAGCAGCCGCCGCCAACCCAGAACAAAGCAAGGAAGCAAGCAACTCTGATTCAGACAAAAACACAGATGCAAAAGACAAAACAGACAAGAAAAATACCAAGAAAGACAAAACAGACGACCCAATCGACGGCGAAGT